>JAUXZG010000082.1 GCA_030694005.1 Desulfobaccales bacterium
GCCGTCGTGCCACTTGACCCCCCGGCGCAGCTTAAAAGTAATGGTCAGGCCGTCCGGGGAAATCTCCCAGGACTCCGCCAGGTCCCCGATGTGGTTGAGGTCGCCGTCGTATTTCACCAGGCCGTTATAGATCAGGGAGGCCACCCCGTGGGAGGCGGCGTCGGAGGCCAAGGGCGGCATGAGGGTGGAAGCGTCGCCGATGGAGGCGTCAATGAACAGGTCCCCATAGGCCGGGCCGGCATCCGGACCGCCGTAAACCCGTTCAGCTTCCGGAGGCTTGCAGCCTAAGCCAAAGGCCATAATCATGGTCAGCCAGATTACCAGGCCAATCCAGGGGCGCAGCGGCCAAACCATCAAAAGTCCCCCTTTCCTAAAGGGGGATTTAGGGGGATTTTAAAAATCCCCCCCTTACCCCCCTTTAAAAAAGGGGGGAAAATTGGGAGCAAGCGGAAATGCATGAGTTTCTGATCCTCATCACTGACCCGGTATTTTGTAGGGGCACGGCGAGCCGTGCCCCTATCAAGGTGAGGAAATCCCTAAATGCCGATTTTCTCTTGCCCAAACCAGCGCTTTTGGATAAATTTAGATTGTCGGGACGTGGCTCAGCCTGGTAGAGCACAGCGTTCGGGACGCTGGGGTCGGAGGTTCAAATCCTCTCGTCCCGACCAGTGAGTCTGATAGATTTGTCGAATTATTTTGGAATCTTAAGGCGGGGCCATAGGCCCCGCCTTAATTTTTAACACTTCTTATGGGATTGGGGGAGGGGGTGTGGGGAAAGGGGGTAAGGGCTACCGGCCCTTAGCCCCCTCCCCCACACTACGCCGCCTCACCCCCCCCCTCACCGCCTTCGCCAGCGCGGACCGGCGGCGGTGTCGGTGACTTCGATGCCCTGGGCCGCCAGCTCTTCTCTGATCTTATCCGCTTCTGTCCAATCCCGGCGTTGCCGGGCTGCTTCCCGTTCCTGCAGGCGGGCTTCGATGTCCGCATCCCGGGCCGCGTGCGGCAGGTTCATGACCCCCAGCACTTCGTCCAGTTCCTGAAAGCGCGTCAGGACGGCGGCGGCTCCGGCCTGGCCCAACTTACCCCGGTCCAGGTCGGCGTTCAGCTCCCCCACCAGGGCAAAGATGGCCGACAGGGCTCGTGAGATGTTCAGATCGTCGTCCAGGGCGGTGATAAATTCCTTTTTCAGTTGAAACAGGCGTTCTTCCAGGTCTGCCCTGGTTGGGCCCTCTCCGGTCGTCAGTGTGAGGCGCGTGAGGAAGTGGTCCAGCCGGCTCCGGGCCACGGCCGCGGCCTTGAGGTTGGCCTCAGTGAAGGCCAGGGGCTTGCGGTAATGGGTGGCCAACAGGAAGTAGCGCACCTCCTCTCCCTTAAAGCCCTGGGCTACCAGCTCCCGCACTCCTTGGGCATCTTCCTCTTTCAGGGGCCGGCCTTCCTTGAGCACCCGGGCTGAGTGGAGCCACAGCCGGGCCAGGGGTTTGCCCGTGGCCGCGGCAAAGAGGGCGTTCTCATTTTCCTCATGGGGGAACAAAGATTCGATGCCCCCCACATGAAAATCCGCGGTTTCCCCCAGATGTTTCAGGGCCATGGCGGCGCACTCCAGGTGCCAGCTGGGCCGGACCTTCCCCCAGGGGGTGGAAAAGCACAGGCCTTTTTTCAGCTCCGCTAATTTGGCCCTTTTGAGCAGGGTAAAATCCCGGGGGTTTTCCTTGGCGTATTCATCCAGGTCCACGGTTTTCCCCACCTTGATTTTGCTCAAGTCCACCCGGGAGAGCCGCCCGTAATCCTTGAACCGACTGATATCGAAATAGACCGACCTTAATTTCTCATAGGCGAAACCCCGCTCCAGCAGACGCCGGGTGAGGTTGAGCATCTCGTCGATATGCTCCGAAGCTAACGGGTAAAGGCAGCCCTCCTGAATGCGCAGGGTCTCGAGGTCTAAGAAGAACTCCTCCGCGTAATGCCCGGTGAACTGGGCCAGGTCCTGGCCGGCCGCCTCGGCCCCGGCAATGGCCCGGTCGTCCAGGTCAATGAGGCTCACTACCCGGCGGGTTTTAAAGCCCCGGAAGCCTAAATAGCGGTTAAGCAGGTCGGCCACCACCAGGCGCCGGGCCATGCCTAAGGACAGGTGGGTATGCAGCGCCGGGCCATCCGCGAAGATGGTGGCCTCCCCGGCCCGCCGGGGTTCAAAGGCCTCTTTGCTCTGGGTCAGGGTATTGTAAAACTGGAGGGTGTGGGCTTCCTTTTCCGCATACAGGGGCGTGGACAGGTAGCGTTCCCCGCCGTCCGGGGCGATAGCCACGATGAGGCCCCGCTCCAGTTCCCGGGCCTTGCGGATGGCCACGGCCACCGCCGCCCCGGAGCTCATCCCCAGAAACAACCCTTCCTGCCTGGCCAGGCGGCGGGCGGTGTCGAAGGCTTCCTCATCCTCCACATTGACCATCTCGTCCACCTGGCTCTTGTCGAAAATCCCCGGAACGTAAGACTCTTTTAGGTTTTTTAACCCCTGGATGGCATGGCCCATAAAAGGCTCCACGCCCACCACTTTAATGGCGGGATTAAACTTTTTCAACTCCCGATAAAGGCCCATCAGGGTGCCGCAGGTGCCGATGGTGGCCACCACCATGGTGACCTGGCCGCCGGTCTGTTCCCAGATCTCCTCCGCGGTAGCCTTATGGGACAGGGGATTGGCCGGGTTGTTGAATTGGTCCGGCAGGAAGTATTTCTCCGGGTTTTCCCGGGCCAGGCGGTAGGCTTCTTCGATGGCCCCGTCGGTGCCCAGGTGGGCCGGGGTAAGCAGCAGCTCCGCGCCCAGGGCCCTAAGGATGCGCTTGCGCTCCTCCGAGGCGGACTCCGGCATGGTCAGGAGCAAACGGTAGCCTTTCACCGCCGCCACCAGGGCCAGGCCGATGCCGGTATTGCCGCTGGTGGCTTCGATGATGGTCTTCTCCGGCGTCAGTTCCCCGGCCGCCTCCGCGGCCTCCACCATGGCCAGGGCCGGCCGGTCTTTGACGGACCCGCCGGGGTTGAAATATTCCAGTTTGACAAAGACCTCCACCTGGGGATGGGGGTTAAGCTTGCTCAGGCGCACTATGGGGGTGCGGCCGATGAGCTCCAAAATATTGTTCGCCTTCCCTTGCATAGCCCTACCCGCGGGTTTGAAAATTAGGGGGCCGAGGGCTCAAAGCCCTTCTCCCTCAGCTTCCCTTCGCCTTAATCCTTAGGCCTCACCTTTCATGTCTTCCGCCAGGCTGTTGTTGATGACATTGATCATGGTCAGGATAAAAAACCGGCGGGCTTCGGGAGCCTCTTTAAGCAGCCCCAACAGCCGATGCACCAAACCCAGAATTACCATCCCGGCTTCCGCCGGAGAGGTTTGTGCGCGGTTGAAGCGGTCCAGGATGTCGTTCACCAGAGGGCGGACCTTTTCCTCCATTTCTGAGTCGGTTGAGGCTGCTTGAAGTTCGGTCATGGTCTTTCCTTTTGGCTCCAGAAAAGGTTGGAAATTCTTCGGTGAACCTAACATATTCCCTGGCCGATTGCAAACTTAGGAGAGCAGCCGGCGGCCGCCGGGAGCTTTGGGTTTTGGCAGGAGGTTATTGGAGGAGGGGGGAGATTGTCAGGGGACCTCAGGTCCCCTGACCTCCCATGAGAACATAATCCAGTTGTCTAAATTGTCAAAGACGGTTAATCTTTAAAACTCAGGGATGACCATTCGGGGAGGTAATATGAAAGGCTTGATCTTAAGCGGCGGCAAAGGCACCCGACTCAGGCCCTTGACCCACACCGCGGCCAAGCAGTTGGTGCCGGTGGCCAACAAGCCCATCCTTTTTTATGTCATCGAAAACCTGGCCCAGGCCGGTATCGAGGATTTGGGGCTAATCATCAGCCCGGAGACCGGAGACTCCATTAAAGAGGTGGTGGGCGACGGCTCCTTCTGGGGAGTCAAGATCACTTACATCCTCCAGCCGACCCCGGGTGGTCTGGCCCACGCGGTGCAAACTGCCCAGGATTTCCTTAAGGACTCCCCTTTTGTCATGTACCTGGGCGACAACCTGATTGAGAGCGGCATCCGCCCTTTTTTGGAGTCTTTTAAACAGGAAGCCCTGGATGCCTTGATTCTTCTTAAAGAAGTGGAAAACCCGGCCCAGTTCGGCATCGCCCAAATTGATGAAGAAGGGCGCCTTAAACGCCTGGTGGAGAAACCCACGGAACCGCCCTCCAACCTGGCCCTGGTGGGGGTGTATATTTTCTCGCCCGCCATCCATCAGGCTATTGCCGGGCTTACCCCTTCCTGGCGCGGGGAGTTGGAGATCACCGACGCCATTCAGCGCCTCTTGGATACCGGCAAACAGGTGGGCTGGCGGGCCTTGAAAGGGTGGTGGCTGGATACCGGCAAAAAAGATGACCTGCTGACGGCCAACACCCTGGTCCTGGACGGCTGGGGCCGCCGGGAGATCCTGGGGGAGGTGGACGAGGCCTCCCAGGTGAGCGGCCGGGTAAGTATCGCCGCCGGCACCCAGGTTATCAACTCCACCATCCGGGGGCCTGCGGCCATCGGCGCCCATTGTCTCATCAAGGATTCCTTCATCGGCCCCTTCACCAGCATCGGCGACCATTCCCGGGTGGAGGCCTCGGTAATTGAACACTCACTGCTGCTGGCCGGGGTCACCATCTTTCAGGTGGACCGTTTGGAGGACAGTCTGGTGGGGCGTTATTCCCGGGTAGCCCGCCACAACCGCCAACGCTCTCTGCAGCTCCTGTTGGGAGACGATGCGGTGGTGGAATTCTAAACGGCAAGTGAAGATGCCCCGCCTTACCGGCCGCTTCCGGCCGGATAAGCCTCGCCCCTTGGGATTCCTGCGGCCGGGTCTGGAGGTGGAGTAAGCCCCATGCCCCTGGCCTATCCTTTCCTGCTGGGTTATTTCCTGGACCTCATTTTGGGTGACCCTCCTCACAGGCCCCACCCCGTCCGCCTCATAGGTCGCCTCTGCCAGTTTTGGGAAGAATTTTTCTACCGCCCCAATATCTGGGCCGGTGTCTGGTACTGGCTGGCCGTAATGGGCACGATTGGCGCCCTGATCTGGGCGGGAGCCTGGATCCTGGCCTGGCTGCCGCCCTTGATCGCCGGGGCCGTCGCCACTTACTTTATTTACGCCGCCCTGGCCACCCGGGCCCTGCATCTTGAAAGCCGGCGGGTGGATGAGGCCCTCGCTGAGGGCGACCTGGCCGGGGCCCGCCAATCCCTCTCCTTGGTCGTCGGCCGGCAGACGGCCCATCTTTCTACTGAGGAAGTTCGCCGGGCCGTGTTGGAGACCATAGCCGAAAACCTGGGGGATGGGGTCGTGGCCCCCATCTTTTACGGACTCTTGCTGGGGGTGCCGGGGATGATCCTGTACAAGGCGGTGAACACCATGGACAGCATGGTGGGATACAAAAACTACCGGTATCTGGCCTTCGGGCGGTTGCCCGCCCGCCTGGACGACCTGTTAAGCTATCTGCCGGCCCGCCTCAGCGCCTTCCTCATAGCCGCCGTGGCCCCCTGGGTGGGACTGGACGGCGCCGGGGCCTTAAGGATAATGTGGCGAGACGGGAGAAAATCCAGCAGCCCCAACGCCGGCTGGCCTGAGGCAGCCCTGGCCGGGGCCTTGGGGGTGCGCTTAGGGGGCCCCAGCCTTTACTTCGGCCAGACGGTGGAGAAACCCTTTATCGGTGAGCCGGGACGCCCCCCTAAGGAGGGGGATTACCGCAAGGCCGTCCTGCTGCTCTACGGCGCCTCGGCGCTGATGGCCGCATGCACCTTCTTAATCCTGGCCGCAACCCAAGCCGGCCCCCTGGGCCTGTGGGGATTGGCGTGGTAAGCAGTAGGCGCCCCTGCGCCTCCGGGACTTAAAGCCCTAACAGGCTATTGAAAAATGATCCGATCCTTTTAATGGTCATTCTGAGCGAAGCGAAGAATCTTGTTATTTCAGTCGGTTGATACCCTTCACGCCGTTCAGGGTGACAGAAACAACCGTTTTTCAACACCCTGCTAAGGCCCATTCGGTTTAAGCGCCTAGTAACTCTCCCCCTACCTGATCATTTTCCCTCAAAATTTGTTCAATTCTGTCGCCATGTTGTTCCACTATTTTTACCCCATTGAGGCTGGCCCCAGATCTTAAAAGCATAACTAGTCAATATCTCAGGCAATTTTTTGAGCCACATATGGTATGAAGCTTGCTTATCTTAAAAAGAAGGGGGAACACGGCCTCAGTTTCCCCCTCCCCCAAAATCCCCATTGGCCAGGATCTAAAAGTGAAAGATGAACCTGAAGCCACCGCCTCGGTTTTAAAACTGGAACAGGCCAGGGAATTGCAGGCCCAGGGCCAGTCCTTAAAAGCCCTGCTGTTGGCCCTGGATGCCTTGGTGCAATCCTTGAACCATCTGCAGGGCGCCCTCAGCTCCCTGCAAGAAAATGTGGCCCACAGCCGGGGGCCACGGCCCTCTCCGGCCTTCCCTGAACCGTCTCAATCAAACCCTGGTCCGCTTCCGGCGAAAAAGCCGCCTGTCCTTCACTGATGGAGGTGCGCCCTGACCCCGGGGCGCTCTCCGGTCTTCTTCCCGTCATTCTTTCAACACCCTGATAGGTGGGGGCTGGGTTGGCAAGAAGCTCACCCCCGGGGATGATTGTTATTCTCCTTGAGATATGGTAAAAAAGGCCTGTCGTCCCTTGGCGGGGCGCAGGATCAAATATCTCCAGGAAACCAGGCAGTGCCTCCTGACCTCAACCGACTCCGCATAGAGCGCCCCGAGGAGGGACAGCCGTCGGCCCCCTCCCCGCGGACCCGCATCTACCTGGCCATCGGAGGCGGCGTCCTGCTCGTCCTCATCGGCCTTTACCTTTGGGGTCCCTTACAGCCGGCCCAGGAGGTAACCCCGGTAACGGTGGCCAAGCTCTATCCGGCCCAGACCTATACCGTCTTGAACGCCAGCGGCTATGTGGTGGCCCAACGCAAGGCCGCGGTCTCCTCCAAAAGCACCGGGCGTCTGGTCTTTTTGGGGGTGGAGGAAGGCAGCCGGCTGAAAAAGGGAGAGGTCCTAGCCATCCTGGAAAACGAAGACCTGGTGGCGTCCCGGGACCAGGCCGCCTCGCAGATCAAGGAAGCCCAGGCCGCCTTGGCCCAGGCCCAGGCGGAGTTGACCGACGCCGACCTCCAATATCGGCGCTATAAAGACCTGGTGGCCAAAGATCTGGTGGCCCGCCAGGATTATGACACCGCGGCGGCCCGCCACCAGAAGGCCATCGCCGGGGTGGCCGCGGCCCAAGCCCGCATCAAAACCAGCCGGGCGGTCCTGGCCAACGCCCAGGCGTCCCTGGAATATTCTTTTATCCGCAGTCCTTTCGACGGCGTGGTCACCATCAAATACGCGGAGGTGGGCGAAGTGGTGGCCCCATTCGGGGCCGCCACCAATGCCCGGGCCGCGGTGGTCACCATGGCGGACCTCAACTCCCTCATGGTGGAGGCCGATGTGGCGGAAGCCAACCTGGACCGGGTGCGCCTGGGCCAACCCTGCGAAATCAGCCTGGATGCCATACCGGATAAGCGCTTCCCCGGCCAGGTGCATATGATCGTCCCCACCGCGGATAGGGCCAAGGCCACGGTCCTCACCAAGATAAAATTTTTGGAAACCGATGACCGCACCCTGCCGGAAATGAGCGCCAAAGTGGCCTTCCTCTCCCGTCCCCTGGAGCCGGCGGAAAGCCGCCCCCGCCTGAGTGTCCCCAAAGGGGCTCTGATTACTCGGGAAGACCGCACCTTCGCCTTTCTCATCAGCGGCCCCCGGGTGAAATTGGTGCCGGTAACCTTAGGGGCCACCACGGAGAACCTGGTGGAAATAACCAGCGGCCTCAAAGAAGGGGATAAGGTGGTGTTGAACCCGCCTGCCTCCTTGAAAGACGGCTCCAGGGTGAAAGTGAAAGAATGACGCGTGAGTCTGCCCCGGTTTCTCCCGCGCCTCTGGTGGAGATCTCCCACTTATATAAATCCTACCGCCGGGGCAGCCAGGATCTCGTCATCCTCCAGGATATTTCCCTGACCATCGCTTCTGGAGAATTTCTGGCCCTCATGGGCCCCTCCGGCTCCGGCAAAACTACCCTGCTTAACCTTATTGCCGGTCTGGACGCTCCGGATAAGGGTCACCTCATCGTCAAGGGCATCGACATCACTAGGCTCACGGAGGCCCAACTGGCCTCCTGGCGGGCCCGGGAGGTGGGCTTTATCTTTCAGTTTTACTACCTGATCCCGGTGCTTACCGCGTTTGAAAATGTGGAACTGCCCCTGTTGCTCACCCCCCTTAACCGCCGGGAGCGGCAGGAACATGTGGACCTGGCCCTGGAACTGGTGGGCTTGAGCGACCGTCGCCAGCATTACCCGTCCCAACTCTCCGGCGGCCAACAACAAAGGGTGGCCATCGCCCGGGCTCTAATTACCGACCCCTCCATCATTGCCGCGGACGAACCCACCGGGGACCTGGATCGCCAGTCCGCCAACGACGTCCTGAACCTCTTGAGCCGCCTTAACCAGGAATTTAACAAAACCATCATCCTGGTCACCCATGACCCGGAGGCGGCCTCCCACGCCGCCCGCATCCGCCGACTTATCAAAGGCCAACTCCTGGATGAAAATGACCGCCGCCAGACCTGAGGCGTTGGTAGCCCGATTAAAAGGAGGGGGCCGTCGCCCTCGGCCCCTGGCCCCCTCCCCCGCCACCTTACCCAAAAACGCCCAGGGCCGCTTCTATCATCTCAACTGCGGGCCTGGGGACCTGGCCCCTTATATCCTGACTTGCGGCCATCCGGAGAGGGCCAAAAAGATCGCCCGCCTGCTGGACCGGGTCCAAATCAAGAGAAGACACCGGGAATTTCTCACCTTTACCGGCGCCTACCGAAATATCCCGGTATCGGTAATGGCCACCGGCATCGGCACCGGCGCCACCGCCATTGCCGTCATCGAGGCTTGCCAATGCGTGAGCCCCGTGACCTTCATCCGCCTGGGGAGCACCGGCGCCTTGCAAGACTACATCGCCCTCGGCGACCTCGTCATTACGACAGAGGCCCTCAGGGATGAAAATACCACCCATTACTACGCCCCGGCGGACCTTAAAGCCCTGGCGCACCCCCAGGTCCTAACGGCCTTAATTAAGGCCGCGGCCACCCTGGGCTTCCCCCACCATGTGGGCCTGACCTGCACCACCGCCGACTTTTACGCCGGCCAGGGAAGAGTGGTGCCGGGGTTTCCTACCCTGGACCCCGGAAAAGTGGCCCGCCTGAGCCGGGCCGGAGTCCTCAACTTTGAGATGGAAATGTCCGCCTACCTGACCCTGGCGGCAGTATCCACCTATAACCTCAGGGCCGGGGGGATTTGCGCCGTGTTCAATAACCGCCTCCACGACAACCTAGCCTCCCCGAAACTCATGCGCCTGGCGGAAGAACGCCTGATCCAAACCGGCCTCCTGACCCTGGAAATCCTGGCCGCTGAGGACGGAATGTAAGGGTATTTGAGGGGAGGGTCGGGGGCCGCCGGCCCCTGGCCCCCTCCCCCAAACAAGCAACCATCAGCCATGTTTAAGCTCATCTGGCGCAATACTGTCAGGCATCCTTTGCGGGCGTCGCTTACTGTCCTGGGCATGGCGGTGGCGGTGTTGGCTTTTTGTCTGTTGCGCACCGTGGTGACCGCCTGGTATGGGGGGGTGGCGGCCTCTTCGCCGGTGCGGCTGATAACCCGCAACGCCATCTCCCTCATGGCGCCTCTGCCCATGGCCTATCTCCCCCGCATCCAGGTTCTGGCCGGGGTCAAGGAGGTGGCTTATGCTTACTGGTTCGAAGGGACTTACATTGACCCCAAGCACTTTTTCCCGCAGTTTGCGGTGTCCGTCTCCCGGCTGTTGGATATTTACCCGGAGTATCTCATTTCTCCGGATCAGAAGGCGGCGCTGCTGCGGGACCGGAAGGGCTGTGCCATCGGCCGCAAGTTGGCGGCGCGCTTCGGCTGGCGCCTGGGGGACTCCATCATCCTGCAAGGCACCATCTTCCCAGGAGAGTATAATTTTAATGTGCAGGCCATTTATACCGGCCGGGACCCCAGCACGGATGAAACCCAATTCTTTTTCCATTGGGATTATCTCAATGAGAAGCTGAAAAAAATTGCCCCGGAGCGGGCTGATAAGGTGGGCTGGTTTTTCGTCCAGGTGGCCTCCCCAGGGCTCGCCGCGCCGGTTTCAGAGAAGATCGACGCCATGTTTAAAAACTCCCTGGCCGAGACCCTCACCGAAACCGAAAAGGCCTTCCAGTTGAGCTTTATTGCCATGACCGAAGCTATTTTGGTGGCCATCCAGGCGGTCTCCTGGGTGGTCATCGGCGTGATCCTGGTGGTCCTGGCCAATACCATGGCCATGAGCGCCCGGGAGCGCTTGCGGGAATACGCGGTGCTCAAGACCATGGGGTTTAGGCCCCGACACCTGGCCGGCCTCATTTTAGGGGAATCACTCATCCTGGCCCTGGTAGGAGGGTTGCTGGGGGTGTTGTTAACCTTTCCGGCGATTCATCTGTTTCCGGCCTCCCTGGAACAATACTTTGGAGTTTTCCCCCTCACCTGGGCCACCCTGAGCCTGGGCCTGACCATCTCCTTAGGGATCGGCGTCCTGGCCGCCACGCTGCCGGCCTACCGGGCCGCCCAGATAAGCATCGCCGAGGCGCTGAAGAAAGTTGGATAGGAGTTTTGGGGGAGGGGGCTAAGGGCCGGTGGCCCTTACCCCCTCCCCCACACCCCCACCCCCAATCCCTTAAGTTTAGGCCGGAGAAGTCGGGACCAAAGGTCCCGCCTTCTCCGGCCCCCTTACACGGGTTGGGTGGGGGGTGTGGGGGGAGGGCAGGGAGCTTAGCTCCCTGGCCCTCCCCCCACAATCCCAACAAACCACTATGCTGAAACTAACCTGGCGCAATGTTATCAGGCATCCTTTGCGGGCGTCGCTCACCGTGTTGGGCATGGCGGTGGCGGTGTTGGCTTTTGCCTTGTTGCGCACCATGGTGGCTGCCTGGTATGCCGGGGTGGAGGCCGCCTCTCCGGCCCGGTTGGTTACCAGGAATGCTATCTCCCTGACCTTCAGGTTGCCTCTGGCATATCTCCTCAGGATTCAGGCCTTGCCCGGCATCGTCGGGGTGGCTTACGGCAGTTGGTTCGGCGGCGTCTATATTGACGAAAGGCACTTCTTTCCCCAGTTTGCCGTGGATGTGCCCCGTTATTTCGAGATTTATCCGGAGTATGTCATCCCTGAGAACCCGAAACTGTCTTTCTTCCAGGACCGCCGGGGTTGTGCGGCGGGCCGGCAGTTGGCAGCCCGCTACGGCTGGCGCCTGGGGGACCCCATCATCCTCCGGGGCACCGTCTATCCGGGAGAGTATCGTTTCATCCTCCGGGCTATTTACACTGGCCGGGAGCCCACCACGGATGAAGGCCGGTTTTTTTTCCATTGGGATTACCTCAATGAAAGTTTGAAAAAAACTGCTCCGGACCGGGCCGACCAAGTGGGTTGGTTCCTAGTCAAGGTGGCTCGGCCGGAGCTAGCCCCTACGTTAGCGGAGGAAGTGGACGCCCTGTTTAAAAATTCTCTGGCCGAAACCCTCACGGAAACGGAAGCCGCCTTTGCGTTGGGCTTCGTTTCTATGACCGAGGCCATTCTCATGGCCATTCAGGTGGTGTCCTGGGTGGTCATCGGCGTAATCTTAGTGGTCCTGGCCAACACCATGGCCATGAGCGCTCGGGAGCGCCTGGGGGAGTACGCGGTGCTCAAGACCATGGGTTTTAGGCCCCGGCACCTGGCGGGCCTCATTTTAGGAGAGTCTTTGATCCTGGCTCTGGCCGGCGGGATAGTGGGGTTGTCCCTAACCTTCCCGGCGGTGCACCTTTTCCGCACCGCCCTCGGTCAATATTTCCGGGTCTTTCCCCTTACCTGGGGGACCCTGACTTTGGGTCTGGGGGTGGCTTTGGGGGTGGGAGTTCTGGCCGCCCTGCTGCCGGCCTGGCGGGCCGCCCGGGTGAGCACCGCCGCGGCGTTGCGGAAGGTGGGGTAGGGAGTTTTTTGGGGGAGAGGGCCAGGGGCCGGTGGCCCACTTACAATCCTCCCCCATACCCCCTCCCCCAACCCCTTATGGTTTATTGCGCCGGAGAAGGCGGGGCCAGCTGGCCCCGCCTTCTCCGGCCCTTACAAACACGAGTCTTACTGAGCTTATAAATGACGGAACAAGGACTCAAGGATTCCCCAGACCGCGGTGAGACAACCTTTTGTGGTTTCCGGCAGGTTCCCGCTAAGGAAAAAAGCAAGCTGGTAGGGGGCCATTTCACCACCGTAGCCGCCAGGTACGACCTCATGAACACCCTCTTGAGTTTTGGCCTCCATCACCTGTGGAAGCGCACTGCGGTGCGGCTGCTGGGTCTTAAGCCGGGGGACTGGGTTATTGATGTGTGCGGCGGCACCGCCGACCTGGCGCTGTTGGCCGCCCAGACCGTGGGCGTCTCCGGCCGGGTGGTCCTTTATGATATCAATCGGGCCATGCTGGAGGCGGGCCGGCCCAAGGTGGCCGCCTCCTCCCTGTCTGAAACAATCATCTACCTCCAGGGGGATGCCCAGCGGCTTTCTTTAGCCGATGCAAGCCTGGACGCAGCCCTGGTGGGTTTCGGCATCCGCAATTTGACCCACCCGGAGGCGGGCTTAAAGGAGATGCACCGGGTATTGAAGCCGGGGGGAAAACTGATGTGCCTGGAATTTTCCACCCCCAAGACCCCCTGGTTTCGCCGGCTCTATGATCTTTACTCCTTCACCGTCATCCCCCTGGCCGGCAAGATCATCGCCGGGTCCTGGGGGGCTTATACCTACCTGCCGGAATCCATCCGCAAGTTTGCCCTCCCCGAGGAATTGTCGGCCACCTTAGAGGGCCTGGGGTTTTCCCAGGTAAGATATCGGCGGCTCACCAACGGCATCGCCGTGGTCCACCTGGGAGTGAAAAGCTGACCAGGACTCGGGCCGGGGGGTGAAATAGGAAGTGTGGGGGGGCCAGGGACTTAGGGGCAAGGAACCCTGCCCCTCCCTTCCCCTTCCCTAACCCGGCCCGGCAAGTGTAAAATCCCTTGGCGGGAGCTTGTTCTTTTGCGATAATAAAATTTATTAAAGTAAATTTTAAGGAGAGTGGGGCATGAGACCCGGTATAGAGATCGACACCTTAAGGCAGCAGCTCCCCTATCACAAGCTGCGCCTGGTCAAAAAAGGCCAGGTGATCCCCATCGACTGGCAAACCGAGTGGGAACGGTTTGACGCCAAAGAGCTCTTTGCCTTTGACCTGGCCACCATCCCGGAAAAAATGCTGGAGAATATGCGAAAACGCCAGGAAGTTTTGATGGATGGCAACCAGGCGGCCATTTCCATACTGACCCGGGTAGTGGACGGTCTCTGCGGCTACCCCATCACTCCCTCCACTCCCATTGCCGAACAATTCGCCCTGGCTGCCGCCAATGGGCAAAAGAACCTGTTTGGCCACGAACTCATGTATTTTCAACCCTCAGACGAGCTTTCGGCCATCGCCGCGGTGGAAGCCATGGCCTGCCAGGGAGGCCGTTATGTGGACAATACCTCTTCCCAGGGGCTGTTGCTGAAAACCAAGAATCTCTTTTCCGTGGCCGGCAAGCGTCTGCCGGTGGTGATGAGCGTCATGGCCCGGGAAGTGAACAAGGGGTCTTTGAGCATTCACTGCGGCCACACCGATTTTTACGCGGTGCGCAATGCGGGCTGGGCCCAACTGGTTTCCCAGGATAACCAGGAACTGCACGAACTTCTTCCCATCGCCTTCAAGGTGTCGGAACTCCGGCAGGTGATGCTGCCCACCATGGTCATCGGCGACGGGTTTATCAAAAGCCACGCCATCGAGAATATCCAGGCACTTTCGGACGCTTTTCTGGAATATTATATCGGCCCTCCCAACCGGCTTTATCATCCGGTTTTTGAGGAGGCCACCTTAACCGGCACCTTCACGGACACCGACCTGACCATGGAGGGGCAGGTGGCCCAGGACCTGGCCTATCGGTTCTTCAAACGGGGCTTCATCGCGGCCATGTATGTCATGAACCGCATCCTGGGCGCCAACCTCAAGGTGGTGGAATGCTACCGCACCAAAGATGCCGACATGGTGGTGGTGATCATGGGTTCCGCCGCGGGTGTGGTCAAAGATGTGGTGGATTATTACCGGGACGTCAAGGGTTACAAGATCGGCGTGGTGCGGCCGGTGCTCTTTAACCCTCCCTGCTATGAAGAACTGGCTTACGGCGTGCGCAACGCCAAAGTGATCACCGTGCTGGAGCGCAGCGCCACCTCCCACAACCAGCTGCTTTTAGCGGACGTGCAGGCCGCCTTGCAGGTGTCCATCCGGGCCGGCCGCGAAGGAAAAAAACAGCACCGGCTCTATGCCCGCCAGGACATGCCCACCATCTTCCACGGGGTTTACGGCCTGGGCAGCAAGGACTTCAACAAGTATGATGTCGCCGCGGTGGTGGAAAACATGGTGGCCTGGTTTGAAAAGAAGCGGGGCTTCCAGCGGGATTTTTATGTGGGCATTGAAGGCCCCATGACCTTGAGGCCCGCGCCCCTGCCCGGCTACCTGGAGCGGGAACTGAGCATGACCTTCATCGGGGTGGGCGCCGAGGGCGTCAAAACCGCCCTGGAGTCCGCGGCCCTGGTTTACGCCGAAGACATCGGCACCGGCCGCAAATATGTGCAGTCCGGAGCCCGCTACGGCGCGGCCCGCAAAGGCGCGCCGGTCTTTATGAATCTGCGCATCTCCTCCCAGCCCATCCGCAACAGCTCGGAACTCACGGAACGGGATGTGCTGGCCTTCTTCAACGAAAAATTCCTGTCGGATCAAATCCTGAAGGAATATGTGGGGGGGGTCAAAGAACATGGCTTGTTGGTGATCAACACCCCTAAGAGTCCCGAAGATCTTAAGGCCACTTTCCCTCCCCAGGTGCAGTCCTTGATCAAGTATCGGCAAATCAAGCTCATGACCCTGGACGGCACCCGGGCTGCCCTCCAGTACCTGAACCGCAATCTCCCGGGAGCGCCCATCCTGGGCCTGATCAATAAGGAAATCGGCATTCTCTCCCCCAAGGAATTTGAACAGAGATTTAAAAAGATCCTGGAAAAGAAATTGGGGACTAGGAAGAAGGAAATGCTGGAAGCCAATATCGCCCTTCTCAGGGTTGGCGCCGAGCAGACTTCCGCCCCTCCCGCCGAGAAAAAGCTGGCCGCCCTGGCCGGGGGCAATCCCACCTATGCCCCGCCGCTGCCGGAGAATTTCGGCCAGGGGCGGTTCGCCGCGGGACTGAGGGTGACCTTAAGCGAAAAGGACGAGTGGGGCGCCATCAAGCCGGTGAACCTGATAGAGGACTTCCAGAAGGTCTTCCACGAAGAAATGGTCAAGCCCATCCTGGAAGGGAAAAAAGTCCCCTGGGACCGCTTTCTGCCCATAGTGCCCGCAGGCACCAGCCGCTACCGGGATATGAGCTACATCGGCACGCAGCTGCCGGTCTGGGATCCTGCCAAATGTATCGCCTGCGGCGTGTGCACCACCCAATGTCCCGACTCGGCGATCATTTCCACGGTCACCGACCGCCCGGTGGATGTGGCGGCCCGCTATTTTAAAAAATTTAAGAACCCCCCCAAGGGCGTTCCCTGGGAACGGTTCGCCCTGAACCTCAATGTGGATCCCACCGCCTGCAAAGGCTGCGGGGTGTGCGTCCAGGTCTGCCCCACCGATGCCCTAAAAATGGTGGACAAAACCGAGGTCAGGGACGCAGACTTCCTCCCGGAAACCTGCCGGGCCTGGGACAACACGGTCAATCTGGCCCCCTCTGTGGACAAGTTGGCCCTGAATCACCAGGTGCTCTTTGTCTATTCCAAGCTGTACCCCGGCAAACATACCCTGTGCCCCGGTTGCAGTGAAGGGGTCATCAACCTGTTGACCTTCTATGCTCTGGAATCCCTGCGCAACCATCCCCAGGGCATCGCCACCTTCTACCAGGGCATCAAGATTCTCTCGGAAAAGAACAAGCGGGCCATTGAGCACATGCTGGACCATGGTTTTAACATTTATGTGATCAACGCCACCGGCTGCGACCAGGTCTCGGAGTTGGTCAACCCCTTCAACACCCGCATTTACCCGGCGGGCCATTACGGCTTCGGCACCGCCTCCGCCGCGGCCTTAGGGTCCAAGTTCAGCCTGGACCAGGCTTATCAAAACCGTTACAACAGCGTACTCACCAAGATCATCGTCTTTGCCGGCGACGGGGCTATCTACGACATCGGCAACGGCCCCTTCAACCACGCCTTGGGAGAGAACTTCGACATCACCTGGGTGATTTACAATAACGAAGGCTACATGAACACCGGCGTGCAAAAATCCGGGGCCACCCGCTTCGGCAGCGACCGCTCCACCTCCCCCATCGGCAGAAAATACGCCGGCAAGACCACCCTACACCGCCGGATTATCAGCCAGGCCATGGCCATCTCCCACGTCTATGCGGCCAAGCTCACCATCGACAACCCCTTCTACGCCATCAACATCCTCAAAGAGGCCATCGCTTACAACGGCCCCTCCATGGTGGAATTTTTCTCCGCCTGCCCCCAGGGGCACGTCACCCACGATTGGGCCGGACCGTTGATCTCCCGCATGATGGTGGAGTCCCGCAAATGGCAGGTGGCGGTGCGCCGGCCCTTCCAACGCATCGACATCTCCGCCAACCCGGCCCCGGATTGCATCTACCCCAAAGAGGGAAAATCCTTCAAGCGGGGTATCAAACGGGACGCGGCCACTTTTTACGACGTGGTGAGCATGCTGGGGCAATACAACCAGCACATCAAGACCGTGAAAAGCGGAGACATTCCCGAAATCGTGCGGGTGAACGAAACCGTCAGCCTGTTCAGATGGCTCCGTAACCAATACATGGCCGGCTACCGGGACTCCATGCCCACCGAAGACGAAGTGGAACGCATCGTGGAGGAACGGTATCGGTTGTAGGAGAGGTTTCTTGAGGAGAGGGCTGGGGGAATTTTTCGTAAGTGTTCCCCCACCCTCCCCTCAAACTCCCCTTCCAACCCCCTTTATGGGGGCCGGAGAAGGCGGGGCCTTTGGCCCCGACTTCCCCAGCCAAAACTTAAGGGATTGGGGGAGGGGGTAAGGGTCTCAAGACCCTTACCCCCTCCCCCAAAATATTTTATTTCCCGTAGCCGCAGGCTTTAGCCGGCGCCGGCTGAAGGGCGCGGCCACCGTATTCTTTGGTTATGATCAAGTTGGACGGGTTGGAAATTCTCTGTAAATGGAGCCGGCGGCGCAAAACCATCGGGCTCGCGGTCACCACCCAGGGGAAGCTGGTAATCCATGCCCCTCAAGGCACCCCGCAGGCCAAAATTGCCCAGGTCCTGGCCAAACACCGCGCCTGGATTACCCGTAAGGCGGCGGAAAGAAGGGAGGCCTGGGCTAGGATTAATGGCGGGCAGGCCTTTTTCCTGGGACAGCCCTACCGCCTCACCCTAAGCCCAGGTGGTCATGACGCGGTGGAGTTGGGGCCGGACGAAATCAGGATTCGCCTAAGCCAGGCAGGCTCCCCCCGGTGGCCGCAGCTTAAGGCCTGGTACCGGCAGGAGGCGGAACTCCTTATTCTAAAGCAGGTTCGCCATTATAGCGGCAAGATGGGGCTCAAGGTGGGGCAAATTGAGGTGCGCGACTGGAAAAGCCGCTGGGGGGAATGTCGGCCCGGCGCCAGTAAGAGCTTACGCTTTAACTGGCGGCTGATCATGCTGCCCGGCGAAATCTTGGATTATGTGGTGGTGCATGAGCTTTTCCACCTTTTAGAACCCGGCCACACCCCCCGCTTCTGGCGCCAGGTGGGCACGGTCATTCCCGACTATGCCGCCTGCCGCCGCTGGCTGAACCGCTACGGCGCGCCCTTTCTCATCTGGCAACCCCGGGATGGGGGCTGAAGATGAGGGTAACTGGTGCACCGCCATCCCCCGCAGAATAAATTGCCGCATCAGTCCCGTGATTTTGCTAAAATTAATCGATAATCTCCAAAATGCCTTTAGGTGATTTGATTTCTAAATAAATCATTATAATGGTCAGCCATGGGGCCAACTTTGTCAATGATATCAAGCAACCATTCCCCAACCCAGATGAGAATAACCCATGATGATACAAGCACTTAAACTTGCCGACGCCGTTAAAGGCTACACCTATGATCAGGACAAACTGCTCACGCCTCATCAGACCATCGCCCGGGTACGGGAGCGCCTGGGAAGGCTGGATTTGCAGATCCTTAAGGAAACCATGCGCATCGACTCTGGGCGCCTGGATATCCCGGTGTATCTCAGCATCCTGGGAGTGGACGCTAAACGGGTGGTGCCCACCGCCAAGCAGATGGGCAAAGGCGCCACCCCAACCCAAGCCGAGGCCTCCGCCCTCATGGAGTTGGTGGAGCGCTTCAGCTTTTTTTCCTATATTGAAGAAGGGCCTTTGCTCTATGCAAAACCCCAGGAGCTGGACGGCCAGGCCCTAAACTTTGCTTATCTGGCCCGCGCCCTCTTTGACGGCTCTAAAGATATTCAGGCCGCGGCCGAGCTTTATGAGGATTGGCCCTTGTACTTCACGCCGGCCACCAACCTCACCACCGGCCGCGGCGTCTATCTGCCGCTGCATTGGTTCTATCTGATCCAGGAATATAACGGCCCGGCCGCGGG
>JAUXZG010000094.1 GCA_030694005.1 Desulfobaccales bacterium
GGGGCAGGGGTCGTAGACCCCTGCCCCCCTCCCCCCAAATCCATACAAAGGAAAGGACATGGCTGAAACTATTATAGAATTCCCCATCCGGCGCTACCGCCACGGGCAGGTGGAGGAGACCCTGGATCGGGTGGCGGTGGAGGAACCCCTTCAGATCCGTTTAGGGGGCGAGCCTTTTCAGGTGTTGATGCGCCTGCCGGGCTGGGAGAAAGAACTGGCCGTGGGTTTTCTTTACACCGAGGGCATCGTCCAGAACCTCTCGGAAATTATCACCATCCATTTCTGCGGCACCGCCACCGACCCCTTGCTACTGCCCAACGTGGTGGATGTTACCCTGACAGAGGCGGCCTTGGCCCGCCGGGGACGACGCCATCTGGAAGTGGCCTATTCCAGCTGCAGCCTCTGCGCCAAAGAGGCGGTGAGCGAGATCTGCCAGAAAGTGCCCAGGATAGCCAGCACCCTAAAGGTAAGCGCCGCCACTTTGCTCGACCTGATGGGCCGCCTAAAGGAAGCCCAGACCACCTTTATTGAAACCGGCTGCACCCACGCCGTGGCCCTGACCACCCAGGACGGCCAGACCTTTCTGCACGCCGAAGATATCGGGCGCCACAACGCCATGGATAAAGTCATCGGCCGGGCCCTGATGCAACACCTCGACCTTAGCCAGATGATAGCCTTGCTGAGCGGCCGCATCAGCTTCGAAATGGCTTTAAAAGCCGCCCGGGCCGGCATCCCCATCCTGGCCGCAGTCTCGGCCCCCACCTCCATGGCCCTTAACCTGGCCCAGGAACTCAACCTCACCCTGGTGGGCTTCGCCCGCCACGACCGCCTGAACACCTACACCCACCCCCAGCGCGTGGTGGACTTGGGAGGGTAGGATTTGGGGGAGAGGGCAAAGGGCCGCAGGCCCTTTCCCCCTCCCCCACACCCCCACCCCCAATCCCTTAAGGGGCATAGAAATTGGGGTAGCCGGGGCCTGTGGCCCTGACTACCCCAGCCCCCTTAAAGGGGGTTGGGAGGGGAGTTCGAGGGGAGGGTGGGGGAACCCTTACAAAAAAGTTCCCCCAGCCCTCCCCTCAACTTTTCCTCAAAAAAATTGAGGGGGTAGGGGCCGCAGGCCCTTACCCCCTCAATAATTTGCCAGTCCTTCTAAGCCGGTTGGTTGATGGCGGACAGTTGCCAGGGGTTATTGCCCACCGGGCGGGTGAAGGTCCAGTATTCCTCGAATTTTACCGGGTCGGTTTTGCTTCCGGACAACACCGCGCCGCTGGTCTCGTCCACGGTGTAATCCAGCAGGTTGGCGTAGACTCTCACGGTGATGAAGTCGGCGCCTGACTCCTGCCAGGCCTCGGTGACATCCACGGACCGCACCGCGATATTTTCCAGCCGGTTGATTTGTTTGTCAGCTTTCAGCTTATCGGCGTCGGCCTGCAGTAGCCGGTACATCTGGTCGGTCAAGAGATTTCTGACGCCTGCCATATCCCGGTTGGCGTAGGCGCCCTGGATCTTAAAGAACGCGTCCATGCACTGATCCTGGAACTTGGCCTCCTCGAAAGAGGGGTCCATCTGTTTTATGTAACTCAAGCCCTGTTCCAGGTCCAAATCCCCTTCCGGCGCTTGGGGCTGGTCATATACCGGGGGATAGGTGGGCTGGGGCGGCAGGTCCACCGTGCCCATGCTGCTTTGATAGCCGGCCGTGGCCACGGCTTCCTTTCGGCGGTTCTTGATGTAGCGGTAGACCAGATAGGCAACGCCGGCAAAAAGCAAGATCTCCACCAGGCTGATGCCGCTGCCGCCCAGGCCGCCGGCGCCGCCTAGGCCGCCGCCGGCGTGGGCCCCGCCGCCGAACAGGCTACTAAAGAGCAGGCCGCCCGCCAGGCCGCCCAGCAGGCCGCCGCCAAAGCTCCGCATAAAGCTGCTGGGTTGGGACGCCGGCGCCGGGGTGGGGGTAATTTGTCTGGTAGGTGTCTGAGACGGTTGGCTAGGTTTGGGCGTAGTGGGGGCGACATAGGGCTTGGGGGGCGCCGCGGACCTGGAACCCCGGCTACCCGAAGACCGGCCGCCGCCGGCCCGGGCCCAGGCGTCCATCTGCAAAGCCCAGGTGGCCAGGAACATTAGGGTGAAGATAATTAAACCACCCTTTATCCATTTATTGGCAAACATATTTTTATCTTCCTCCGGTTTGGCTGAAGCGCTCAGCTTTCAGCTTAAAAATTATTTCATAAGCCGACTTCCAGACCAATCATGAGTATTGCCTAATTATACAGGTAAACTATCCTCAGCACCCACTAAAAAATGAAGTACGCAGCCCCATCGCTTGCCCTCGCGGCCTGAAGCCTGACTGCTGGAGAATTAAAACTAACCGCTGAAGGCTGATGGCTGATAGCTGACCGCTATTTCACCCCCATCTTTTCCAGTTCCCGGCAGGCGAGGGGGTGGCCCAGCTTGCAGGCCTGTTGGTAGTCGGCGATGGCCTTATCCGGCTGGTTCAGGTGGTGGCGGTAGACATTGCCCCGAAAGAAGTAGGCGTGGGGCAGGTCCGGGCCAACCTGGATGGCGGTGCCAAAGTCGGCCAGAGCTTGTGTATAGTTCCCCTGGCAGAGCCACACCATGCCCCGTTTGTTGAAGACCCAGGGGTCTTTGGGGGCAAGTTCGGCGGCCTGGTTCAGGTCTTTCATGGCCTCGTCGAAGCGGCCCTCCTGGGCCTGATTGTCCCCCCGTTCCTTATAAGCCTCGGCGTTTTTGTGGTTTAGGGCGATGACTTTGGTGAACACGGCAATGGCCTCCCCCCGGCGGTCCAGGCCGGCCAGCAGGCTCCCCCGGCTCAACATCAGGGGTATGTTTTTGGGGTCTCGGGACAGTCCCTGCTCCACTGCCGCCAGGGCCTCGGATTTGTGCCCCATTGCCGCCAAAGCCTGGGCTAGGGCGCGTCTGGCCTCCACCGCCTCCGGGTGGTCTTTAAGATATTTTCCTAAAAATTCCGCGGCCTGCTCGTGCTTGCCGGCCTTCTGGGCCGCCAGCCCCTGGGCCAGCAAGTCCTCTGCGGCCCACGCCCCGGAAACCAGATATGAAAGCAAGAAGAAAGCAGCGAGAATTCTATACCACCTGATCATCACCCATCTCCTGGGAAATCGCGCCAAAAAAGCCGCAGCTACTGGGTCTAAAAAATGGTAAGGGCCATCTTCCCACCGGCAGATGACCCTTTCTTTATACCATGAAGGGTTTCTTGGCTTCCAGCCTTAATAGCTCCGCATGGCCCGAAGCCTGGCCACCCGCTCCTCGATGGGGGGATGGGTGCTGAACAGGTTCATGAGGGTGCCGCCGGTCAAAGGGTTGACGATGAACATGTGCGCGGTGGCCGGCGACGCGGTCATAGGGGTCACCTGGGAGGCGGTTTGCAGTTTCTCCAGGGCCCGGGCCAGGGACTCCGGGTTGTGGGCCAAATGCGCCCCGGTCTCGTCCGCCAGATACTCCCGGGAGCGGGAGATGGCCATCTGGATGAGCATGGCGGCCAAAGGCGCGATGATGGACATGACGATGATGCCCAGGATGCCGGGGCCGTCCTCGTCCTCCCGGCCACCCCTGAAGATGGCCGCGAACCGGGCCATGTCCGCCAGAATCATGATGGCCCCGGCCATAGTGGCGGCCACCGTCTGAATCAGGATGTCCCGGTTCTTCACATGCCCCATCTCATGGGCCAGCACCCCCTTAAGTTCCGTGGGGGTGAGAATCCGCATGATCCCCTGGGTGACGGCCACCGCCGCGTGCTCCGGGTTGCGACCGGTGGCAAAGGCGTTGGGGGAGTCATCCGGGATGATGTACACCTTGGGCTTGGGAATGCCCGCCTCCCGGGCCAGCTCTTCCACCATGTGGTGCAGGGCCGGGGCCTCCGCGGCGCTCACTTCCTGGGCGCCGTACATCCTGAGGACAATCTTGTCGGAATACCAGTAACTGAAGAAGTTCATGGCCAGGGCCAAAAGGAAGGCCACGTACATGCCGGTGCGGCCGCCGATGATCTTCCCCATGAAGATCAGAAACACCGTCAAACCGGCTAGTAAAAGGAAAGTTTTGAGCTTGTTTTCCATGATCTCACTCCCGAATGGAAGACGATATAAGGGCGTGGCGCAAAGCTTGTTCTCGTTTGCCCTTTTTACCCCATCAAGGGCGACCCATCGGGTCGCCCCTACCTCTTGTCCTTTCTGAGCCGCCGCAGACGGCCAAGAACCTAGACCCTTCGCCTAACGGCTCAGGGTGACAGTGAGCCAACCGGCTTGGTTGGCAATATCCTCGTAATTTCTTATTGTTAGACTCCTTGCCCGAATAAATTTTAACGAGGCGAGGAGGTTTTGTCAAGGGCAGACACCGGTGGCGTACCAGTCGCCGGGGCGATAAGATATAGAAAATATTCCTGATTTCCCTTGGGACCCTTCAGGGGGGAAGCAAAGGGCTCGCTTACCCTAAGCCTCAGGGCTGCGGCCTCCTGGGCCACCCGGGCCACCGCCTCCTGCTGCAATTTTTCGTCCCGCACCACCCCGCCCTTGCCCACTTTTCCCTTGCCCACTTCGAACTGGGGCTTCACCAGGGCCAGGATCTCTCCTCCGGGACGCAAAAACTCCAGGACTTTGGGAAGCACCAGGGTAAGGGAAATGAAGGACAGGTCCAGGGTGACGAGGTCCACCTGCTCAGGCACAGCCTCCCGGGGCAGATGGCGAATATTGCGGCGCTCCAACACAACCACCCGCGGGTCTTGACGCAGCGAAGCGTCCAACTGGCCGTAGCCCACATCCACGGCATAGACCTTGCTCGCCCCTGAGGTGAGAAGAACGTGGGTGAAGCCGCCGGTGGACGCCCCCACATCCAGAGCCACCTTGCCCGCCGGGGAAACTTGAAAATGAGTTAGGGCCGCGGCCAATTTCTCCCCGCCCCGGCTGACATAGCGGGAGGGAGACGGCTTCAAGGTGACCTGGGTATCCTCCGACACCAGGGAGCCAGCCTTACTCACCACCACCCCAGCCACCATTACCCGCCCGGCCATGATCAGGGCTTGTGCTTTGGCACGGGAGTCCACAAAGCCACGGGCAACCAACAGGTGATCAAGCCGCTCTTTTTTGGGGGATTTGTTTTCTACTTTCTGTTTTCTGTTTTCTGTTTTGACTGACAAGATCAGTGGGTAGTGGGTAGGGTGCGTCCTACGCACCAAAAGCAGCGCGCAAGGCGCGCCCTGCGAAATGCCCTAACTGGGGCTCAGACCCCGCTTCCCATAACCAATAAAAACCATAAGGGATTGGGGGAGGGGTTTTGGGGGAGTTTTTTGTAAGGGTAAGGGTCTGCGACCCTTAGCCCCCTCCCCCAAAGCTGCCCCAGACCACTTTCTTCGGTTGGGCCGGTTTTTCCAGGATTTCCAGGGCGTTTTTCAGGATGCCGGCCGCGTCCAGCTCGTATTTTTGTCGCAGAATATTGGGCGCGCCGTGTTCCACAAAGTTATCCGGGATTCCCAAGCGTTTCACCGCCACCTCGGTCAGGCCCCGGTCCGCGATGAGTTCCAGCACCGCGCTGCCGAAGCCGCCGGCCACCACGTTTTCTTCCACGGTGAGGACACGGCCGTGTTGGGCTGCCAGGGTCAGGATCAGGTTTTCGTCCAAAGGTTTGACGAAGCGGGCGTTCACCACGGTGGCGCTAAAGCCCTGTTGGTCAAGTTCTTGGGCCGCCTGCAGGGCCGGATAGACTGACGCCCCCAGGGCCAAGATGAGCAGGTCTACCCCTTCTTTCATGACTTCGGCCTTGCCGAGGGGAATTTTCTGGAGGGTGGAGGAAAAGGCCACTCCCACCCCCCGGCCCCGGGGATACCGCAGGGCGATGGGCCCGGGGTGTTGCACCGCGGTGTAAAGCATATGGCGCAGCTCGTTTTCGTCTTTGGGGGCCATGAGCACCATATTGGGCAGATGGCGCAGATATGAGAGATCAAAAAGTCCCTGGTGGGTTTCCCCATCCTCCCCCACGACACCCCCCCGGTCTATAGCGAAGACCACCGGCAGGTTCTGGAGGCAGACATCGTGCAGCACTTGGTCATAGGCCCGCTGCAAAAAGGTGGAATAAACCGCGACCACCGGCCGCAAGCCTTCCAGAGCCAGGCCGCCGGCAAAAGTCACGGCATGCTGCTCACAGATGCCCACATCAAAGAAGCGGTCCCGGAACTGGTCCCTGAAGTCCACCAATCCGGTGCCGTCAGGCATGGCCGCGGTGATGGCGACAATTTTCGGGTTCTCCCGGGCGAGTCGCACCAGGGTGTCGCCGAAGACCTCGGTATAAGAGGGCACTTCCCCGACACTTTTCTTGGGCTCGCCGGTATCCGGATCGAACCTGCCCAAACCGTGGAACCCGGTAGGGTCGGTCTCCGCGGGTTCGTAGCCCTTCCCTTTGGTGGTCAGCACATGGACCAGGATCGGTCCTCTTAAGTTCTTGATATTATTAAAGGTTTCGATAAGATGATCAAGGCGGTGGCCCTTCACCGGTCCCAAGTAGGTGAATTTAAGGGCCTCAAAAAGCATCCCCGGGGTAAAAAAGGTCTTAAAGGATTCCTCACCTTTTTTGGCCCAGGCCACCAGGTCCCCGCCGATCCCCGGAAAGGAGCGCAGCAGGTTCTCCACCTGTTTCTTTAAGAAGACCATGGTGGGGCGGGTAAGTTTGCGGCTTAAGAAAGAGGACAAGGCCCCCACATTGGGCGCGATGGACATGCCGTTGTCGTTCAGGACCACGATTAAGTCTTTGTTGAGGTCGCCGGCGTTGTTCAGACCTTCAAAGGCGATGCCCGCGGTCATGGACCCATCCCCGATCACCGCGATCACCCGGTGGCGCTCCTTTTTCAGGCAGCGGCCCGCGGCCATGCCCAGCGCCGCGGAAATAGAAGTGGAGCTATGCCCGGTATCAAAGGTGTCATAGGGACTTTCACTGCGCTTGGGGAAACCGCTGATGCCGCCGTATTGGCGCAGGGTATGGAACCGATCCTGACGCCCGGTGAGGAGCTTGTGGGCATAGGCCTGGTGACCCACATCCCAGATGATCTTGTCCCGGGGAGAGTCAAAGACATAGTGCAGGGCGATGGTGAGTTCCACCACCCCCAGGCTTGGGGCCAGATGCCCGCCGGTGTGGGACACGGTGGAAATGATCTTATCCCGAATTTCCTGGGCCAGTTGCGGAAGGAGCTCCGGGGGGAGCTTTTTTAGCTCCTGGGGGTTATTGACGGTGTCCAACAAACGGCGTGGGTATATACCCGGCAGTTTGCTCTGGCGATCATCCATATTGATTAATCCTCAAATATTTGAGAGAATTCTTTTACGGTTTACCTTAGCGAAATATTTAACCATATATCGCTTCAGATAACCAGCAAATGTTTTCTTCAAGACCGCCGCACCAGGAGATAGCGGGCAATCTGGGCCAGGGGTTCGGCCTTTTCTCCCAGGGGCTCGAGTTCGGCCAGCGCGGCCTCCACCAGGCGTTTGGCCCACTCCTTGGCCGCCTCCAACCCGAGAAGCGCAGGGTAAGTGGCCTTCTGCCGCTTTTCGTCCATGCCCGGGGCCTTGCCCATTTCCGCCGCCTCCCCTTCCACATCCAAAAGGTCGTCGGTGACCTGGAAGGCCAAGCCAAATTTCTCTCCATAACTGGTGAGCAGCGCCACCTGGGCCCGGGTGCCGCCGCCTATTAAGGCTCCACACCTTAAGGCCGCGGTGAGCAAGGCCCCGGTCTTCAACCGGTGAATGGTCTCCAACTCCCTTAAGGTGACCTTACGCCCTTCGGCCAGGAGATCCAACATTTGGCCGCCCACCATGCCCTCGTAACCCGCGGCCGCGGCGATCAAGTCAATAACCTCAAGCAAAGCGGCCTCCCGGCCTTCGTATCGGGAAGATGCCGCGGCCAGCGTACGAAAGGCTTCGGTGAGGAGCCCGTCTCCGGCCAGGATGGCGGTGGCTTCATCGAACTGCTTGTGGCAGGTGGGCTGGCCCCGGCGCAGGTCGTCGTCGTCCATGGCCGGCAGATCATCGTGAATCAGGGAATAAGTGTGGATCAGTTCCAGGGCACAGGCCACCGGCAGGGCCTCATTAGGGTCTCCCCCCACCGCCTCCGCCGCGGCCAGGCACAAGATGGGCCGCAGGCGTTTGCCGCCGGCAAAAAGACTGTAGTGCATGGCCTGCACCACCCGAAAAGCCGGACCCCTGACCTGGGGCAAATAGGCTTCCAAAGCCCGATTAACTAACCCCCGGCGTTCTGCCAGATAGGCTTTAAGATCCACTTTCACCCTCTTCCTCTGGGAAGGGCCGGGTGAAAAAGCGGCCGCCCTCTTCTTTGAGCAACAGGTCCACCCGCCTCTCCACTTCATCCAACTTCTGGTGGCAAAAACGCACCAACCGCACCCCCTCTTCGAAGGCCTTCATGGCCTCCTCCAAAGGCAGCTCACCATGCTCCAAGGAATCCAACACTTCCTCTAAACGCTTCAGAGCCGCCTCAAAACTCTGCCCTGCCTGCTTTGCTTTGGCCATGGCTTCCCCGTTTGTAAGGTGTTTTTGAGGGGAGGGCCGGGGGGAGCGCAGCTCCCCCACCCTCCCCTCAAAATCCCCTCCCAACCCCCTTTAAGGGGGCCGTGGAAGGTGGGGCCTTTGGCCCCGCCTACCACGGCCACAAAAAACTTATGGGGGTTGGGGGAGAGGGTTTGGGAGAGGGGGCAGGGGCCAGTGGCACAGGCGTCCCCGCCTGTGGAAGCCCCTGGCCCCCTCTCCCAAAATCCATCATTCTCCTGCCACCTCCGTCACTTCGCAGTCCAGGCGGCCCTGGGCCACCCGCACCCTGATGTTGGCTCCCGGGGGAACTTGGGTGGCCTGGCGGATGACGGTTCCGGCCGGCAGCAGGGTGGCCACCGCGTAGCCCCTTTTCAGGATGCTCAGCGGGTTGAGTTGATCCAGGTGACTTTGGCAATAATCGAGATGCCGGCGGCGTTCTTGATGGCCGCGGCGCCAGCGGTGGAGGAGCATTTGCTCCGTTTGCGCCAACCGCTGCCGGGACATCTCCAGGGTTCGCCGGGGACTCAACAAGAGCAGGCGGGAACCGGCCAGGTTCAGGTGCTGTTCCTGCTGGCGTAAGTGGCGCCGGGTGCGCCGCAGCAGGACCTCGGCCTTGTCGTCCAGCCGCAGGCGCAAGTCCGTCAAATAGCGCCTCAGGTCCGGCAGTTGCCGGGACATGAGCAGCAGATGCCGGCGGTCCGAGGCCAGGCGGCGGCTTAAGCCCCGCACCAGGGTAGCGCCCAGGCGGTCCAGACGGCGGGTAAGTTCGGACTTTTCCGGCACCACCAAGGCCACCGCGGCGCTGGGGGTGGGCGCCCGCACATCCGCGACAAAATCGGCGATGGTATAGTCTACTTCATGGCCCACTGCGGAGACCACCGGAATGGGGCAGCGGTGGATGGCCCGGGCCACCACTTCCTCGTTGAAGGCCCAGAGGTCCTCCAGTGAGCCGCCCCCCCGGGCCAGGACGATGACCTCTACTCCCGGGTAAGCGCTCAGGTCGTCCAGGGCCTGGGCGATCTCCCCGGCGGCCTCCGGGCCCTGGACCTTCACCGGATAGATGAGGACCTCCAGATTGGGGTGGCGCTGCCGCAGCAACCTTAAGAAGTCTCGCACCACCGCGCCGGTGGGGGAAGTGATGAGAGCCAGCCGCCGGGGCAAAAAGGGCAGGGGTTTTTTAAGGGCCGCGTCAAAGAGGCCTTCGGCCTGGAGGCGGGTCTTTAGGGCCTCAAAGGCCTGGGCCAGGGCGCCCAGTCCCAGGGGTTCCAGATAGTCCACCACCAGCTGGTATTCCCCCCGGGGTTCGTAAACCGTGAGACGCCCCCGGCACAGGACCTGCCCCCCATCCTGGGGCCGGTAGCGCAGATGCTGGTGATTTCCCTTGAAAAGCACGGCCCGGAGTTGGGCCCCGGCATCCTTGAGGGTAAAATAATAATGGCCGGACAGGGGCTGCCTCAGGTTGGAGATCTCCCCGCTCACCCAGGCCAAAGAAAAATGGCTTTCCAGGCGCTGGCGGATCTCCCGGGTGAGAGAACTAACCGTATAGATATGAGGTAATTCCTGGTTCATGGGCCCAAATTTTTTATAAGAGAAATATACCACATTTCCTTCAGGGGAAGATAAAGATTTACCAGGGATCTGGGGCCCAGGACCACCGGGAAGCCGTCGGACTTTATTCTTGGCCTATCTTGTGCATCGGCAATTTGCCTCTGGGAATTAAATCCTTAAAGCGGCCTTCTCCCCTCTGGGCCATTTTGTCAAGAGCGCTTTTCCCGCCTTCTATCGGTAGGCCATGAGGGGAATTAAAATTTTAAGATTTCAGAAATTCTGTTATGGTTGATAAAGTGAGAAATTTTGTAAAAGCCTTGGTGAGAGGGGGAGAAAATGACCCTGATCTTGGCGATTACGGCATCTGATGGCATTGTCATGGCCTCTGACGGCCAGATCACCATCGGGGAGGTGCGGATCCCCGGCAAGAAGATTCACCGCTTAAATGACCGATCGGCGTGGGCCGCCGCCGGAGAGATGGCCCTGATCCAGCGGGTCCAAGAACGCATCGGCACGCTGCCCACGGACCTGGCCCTGGTCAACCTGCGGGACCAAATCGGCCATATTGTCAAACAATGCGTCACCGAACTGATGCAACTGGATTTTCGCACCCAATTTCTGCCCCTGGACCAGGACCGGCTCCTGCAACTGCATTTCGCGGATTTTATTTTCGCGGAATTCCCCAAAAAACCGGAGATGTTGCACGTGAGCGTCCAGGGGTCGCCGGAGTGGATCCAGGACCGGCCCTTTGCCGCGGGCAGTGGCGATCTTTTTGCCTATGCCCTGCTCCAGAAGTATCAGGGCCAGAACCTTGACTTAAAACGCGCCGCCATTCTGGCCTACAAGGTGATCGAAGAAACCATCGAGGTGGGGGCTTACGGCCTGGGGCCGCCCATTGATGTATGGCAGATTACGCCAGAGGGCGTCAAGAATCTTTCTGAAGCCGAGACCGCCTCCCTGGCCGAGGCCGCGCATTCTTTGCGGGAAAAAGAGATTCAATTATTAATTTTAGGGAACGACGCCTCAGGGGAAAAAATAAATTAAATAGTAATTTATTTAATCATTTTAAATTTTGTTATATCAATAATATTTTGCTTCATTTATTTCCGGCTAAGCCAGAGCTAAGGTTGACTGTTTAGAATTACAAATATTATTAGTTATCATGGGTGGTGGTTCAGAGAGTTCCTGAAAACTACAGGTTCGGAACAGATTGAGTTGTAAGAGTCGCCTAAAGTTGCGCAAAGTAATGTCGAGGGAACCTTTGGGCAGACTAAGAGAGCGGGCCTTATTGACCTCGTGCTCCCGGGCCGGAGAGATAGCCACAAAGGCCGGCAGATAGCCATCGTGGTCCAGGAGGGTATGGAGCTTGAGGCCGGCTTTGCTGCGGCGGAACGAAGCCCAGGGGAAAAGAGGCAGACACAAGCTCACCACGGTGGCATCCAGGCTGTAGAGTTTGTTTTTGAACTTGAACTTGTGCCTGGGGGCCAGGAATTGGCAACGCCGGTACATCAAGGGGAACAGGGCTTCGAAAAAGGAGGCGGGCCGCCGGTTATTGGCGTCAGCGAAGGTAGACCGGGCCACGAGTTGCGCTCCCAGATGATAGAGACTTTTAAACTGAGCTTTCATGCTGGCCACCCCATCCCGCAGGCTGGCCCGGGCGGTTAATTGCATGAAGAGCAAATGCCCCAACTGGTGCCAACGCGTGAAAGACCGGGCTTTCCGGCCGGTGCCATGTTCCTGTTCCAACCTGGCAAAATGATGTCTCGGAATAAGTTTGAGCATCTGATGAAAGATTGTGTTACAATGGGGCCTAGTCCGAAATCTCCTTTCTGTTTAATGAGTTATGGCTAAACCCATTCTAACAGATTCCAGGAGTTTTCGGACTTTTTTTAATCAGTTAACCGGACAG
>JAUXZG010000128.1 GCA_030694005.1 Desulfobaccales bacterium
CCCCCCCCCCCCCCCCCCCCCCCCCCCCCCCCCCCCCCCCCCCCCCCCCCCCCCCCCCCCCCCCCCCCCCCCCCCCAAATCTTCCCCCTATCCCTTCGCCCTTTTGGCGATGATTTCGTAGGTCTGGGTCAGGGCTTGCGAGATTTTGTCTTTATCCGGGCCGCCGGCCTGGGCCATATCGGGCTTACCGCCGCCGCTGCCGCCCACCAGGGGGGCCAGTTCCTTGATGATCTCTCCGGCCGGGAAGCGTTTGGTCAGGTCCTGGCTCACCAGGGCGATGAGCATGGCCTTGTCGTCGGCCGCGGCGCCCAGGACGACAATGCCGCTTTTTAAGCGGTTGGCAAGTTTCACTGCGAATTCCCGCAAGCCCTTGGGGTCGGCGGCCTGCACCTCCAAAGCCAGGACCGGCACCCCGTCCACCTGGCGCACCTGATCCAGCAGGTCTCCGGCCTGGACCGAGGCCAGGCGGCTTTTCAAAACCTCCACCTCTTTTTCCAGGTCCTTCTGGCGGCGCAAAACCTTTTGCAGGCGGCTTACCAGCTCACCCCGGCCGCCTTTGAGCAGGGCCGCGGCCTTATCAAGTTCCCGGACCTGCTCCTGGGTAAGCTTAAGTGCGGCCTGGCCGCAAACCACCTCCAGGCGCCGGATGCCCGCGGCCACGGAGACCTCGCTGACAATCTTCACCAGCCCCAGGTCACCGGTGCGGGCCACATGGATGCCGCCGCACAGTTCCCGGCTTAAGTCCGGGATGGACACCACCCTCACCTCGTCGCCGTATTTTTCCTCAAACAGGGCCGTGGCTCCGGCCTCCAACGCCTGGGTGACGGACATGCGGTCCGTCTGCACCGGCAGGTTCTGGGCCACCGCCTCATTTAAATCCAGTTCCAAGTTCTCCAGTTCCTCGGGGCTAATGGCTTTAAAATGGGTGAAGTCAAAGCGCAGGCGCTCAGGCTCCACCAGGGACCCGGACTGTTTGATGTGTTCCCCCAGGTGCTTTCGCAAAACCGCCTGGAGAATATGGGTGGCCGTGTGGTGGCGGGCGATGCGCCGGCGGCGCTCCGCGTCCACCTCCAGGTGGGCAGGGTCGTTCACCTTGACCACCCCTTGTTCCACCACCCCCTGGTGCACAATGAGGTCGTTGGGCAGGCGCTGCGTATTGGTCACCCGGATAAGCCAGCCGTCGCCGGTAATCACCCCGGTATCCCCCACCTGGCCGCCGGCTTCCCCATAGAAGGGCGAGGCCGCGGTCACCACCTCCACTTCCTCCCCGGCTTTGGCCTGGGAGCCGTGGTCGTCATGGCGGATCAGGGCCAGGATGGTGCTGTCGGCCTCCAGGGCGTCATATCCCAAAAACTGCGTGGGAGGCCAGGCCGCCAGTTCCTGGTAAACTAAAGGGATCTCTTCCCCTACCCCGCCCCGCCAGGCCTGCCGGGAAGTTTCCCGCTGCACCCGCATCTGGGCCTCATACCCTTCATAGTCCAGTCCCAGCCCCTCTTCTTTAAGGGCATCCTGGACCAGGTCCACGGGAAAGCCGTAAGTGTCGTAGAGTTTGAAGGCCACCTCGCCCGGCAGCACCTGGCCCCCTTTGGCCTGCAAGTCCGCCACTTCCTCGGCCAACAGCTTAAGGCCGTGGCCTAAGGTGTCGGCAAAGCGTTCTTCTTCGTGGGCCAAAACCTGGGCCAGGACCGGGCGCGCCACCGTGAGCTCCGGATAGACGTCCCCCATCAAGGCCACCACCTGCTCGCTCACCGCGGGCAGGAAGGGGGTCTGCAAGTTAAGCAGCCGCCCGAACCGGATGGCCCGACGCATTATACGCCTGAGCACGTAGCCACGGCCTTCATTGGAGGGCAGCACCCCGTCGGCGATCAAAAAGGTGATGGCCCGGCTGTGGTCGGCGATCACCCTAAAAGCCACGTTCTGAGCGGCATCCTGGCCGTAGCGGCGACCGGCTAGGTCTTCGATGCGGGCAATCACCGGCCGGAGCAGATCGCAGTCGAAATTGCTTTTCACCCCTTGAACCACAGCACATAAACGCTCCAGCCCCATGCCGGTGTCGATGCTGGGCTTGGGCAGAGGGTGCAGGATGCCGTCCGCGCTGCGGTTGAATTGCATGAACACCAGGTTCCAGATCTCCAGATAGCGGTCGCACTCGCACCTGCCAATGCCGCACTCCGGACCGCAGGCCATTTCCTCACCCTGGTCGATGAGGATCTCGGAGCAGGGGCCGCAGGGGCCGGTGTCGCCCATGGCCCAGAAGTTGTCCTTCTCCCCCATGCCCACGATGCGGTCCCGGGGCACCCCGGCGATTCTTTCCCAGAGCCGGGACGCTTCTTCGTCCTCGTGGAAAACCGTGGTCCACAGACGGTCCGCAGGCAGGCCATAATCTTTAGTCAACAACTCCCAGGCCATCTCGATGGCCCCTTCTTTGAAATAATCTCCGAAGGAAAAATTCCCCAGCATTTCAAAGAAGGTGTGGTGCCGGGCGGTATAGCCCACATTTTCTAGATCATTGTGCTTGCCGCCGGCCCGCACGCACTTCTGCGAACTGGCGGCCCGGCTGTAGGGGCGGTGTTCCTCCCCTAAAAAGACCTTTTTAAACTGCACCATGCCGGCGTTGGTGAACAAAAGGGTGGGGTCCCCGGCGGGCACTAAAGAAGAGCTGGCCACCCTGGCATGTCCCTGGTCGGCAAAGAAGCGCAAAAAGGTCTCCCGAACTTCGCGGCTGTTCATGACGCCTCCTGCTCCCCAGCGGATTTGGGCAACATGCCGTGAAAGGCCCGAATCTGTTTCTCCAGGTCCGCGGTCACCTCCGGGTGCTCCTTGAGATAGGTTTTGGCATTTTCCCGGCCCTGGGCCATACGCTCGCCCGCGTAACTGTACCAGGCCCCGCTTTTCTGAATGAGGCCCTGCTCCGCGGCCAGGTCCAGGAGGTCCCCTTCTTTGGAAATCCCCTGGCCGAAGATGATGTCAAATTCCGCTTCTCTAAAAGGCGGCGCCAGTTTGTTCTTCACCACTTTTACCCGGGTGTGATAGCCCACGGTCTCGTTGGCTTCCTTGATGGCGCTGATGCGGCGGATATCCATGCGCAGGGAGGCGTAAAACTTCAGGGCGTTGCCGCCGGTGGTGGTTTCCGGGTTGCCGAACATCACCCCGATCTTATGGCGGATCTGGTTGATGAAAATTACCGAGGTCATGGTTTTGCTGATGGACGAGGTGAGCTTGCGCAGGGCCTGGGACATGAGGCGGGCCTGAGAGCCCATCTGGGCGTCCCCCATGTCCCCTTCAATTTCCGAGCGGGGCACCAGGGCGGCCACGGAATCAATCACCACCATATCCACGGCGTTGGAGCGCACCAGGATTTCGGCAATTTCCAGGGCCTGTTCCCCGGAATCGGGCTGGGAGATGAGCAGGTCCTCGGTCCTGACCCCCAGTTTCCGGGCATATTGTATATCCAGGGCGTGCTCCGCGTCGATAAAGGCCGCCACCCCGCCCAGGTGTTGGGCTTCTGCAATAGCATGCAGGGCCAGGGTGGTTTTCCCCGAGGACTCCGGCCCGAAGATCTCCGCCACTCGCCCCCGGGGAATGCCGCCGATCCCTAAGGCCAGGTCTAAAGACAGACAACTGGTGGAAATCACCGGCACATCTATCTTCTCGTCCGCGCCCAGACGCATGATGGCGCCCTTGCCGTAATGCTTTTCAATCTGACCCAAAGCCTGATCCAAAGCCTTGGCCTTGTCCGCCGTCCTTTGCTCGCTCATATGCTGTTCCTTTTTTGGTTTAGTTTTGGGGGGAGGGGGCTAAGGGCCGGTGGGCCCTTACCCCCTCCCCCAATCCCTTATGGGTTTATATTTGGCCGGAGAAGTCGGGGCCAGTGTCCCCGCCTTCTCCGGCTCCCATTTGCGGGTTGGGAGGGGGGTATGGGGGGAGGGCAGGGGCCTCAGGCCCCTGGCCCTCCCCCCACAACTCCTTCATCTCACCCCAGAGTTATAACCTGCAGCGGCGTGTAGGTCGATCCTTGGGGGCTGAGGTTGCTGCGAAACAAGATGAGTTCGTTCACTTTAAAAGGGGGCCAATCCGGCACGGCCAGTCCTTTAAGCATTTTGGCCAGCCGCTCCCGCCCCGCGGGGGAGCGCACCCGGCCCAGGGTCAGGTGCGGGTGGAAGGGCCGGCCTTCCGGCAAATGGCCCAGAGCGGCCAGGGCGGTCTCCAGGCGGCGGTAGAATTGTGCCAGGGCCAACACCTCGCCGCCGATCCCCACCCAGACGACCCGGGGGTTGTTCAGGCTGGGAAAAGCTCCGGCGCCGGTAATCTGCAGCTCAAAAGGCGCTTGCGCGGCCGCCACTGCTTTAGCCGCCTGGGTAAGCGGCTCCACCTCCCCTTCCGGCAGTTGGCCGAAGAATTTCAGGGTCAGGTGGATGTTGCCCACCGGCACCCAGCGCACATCTGCAGCGCTCTTCTTTAGCTCCTCCTGGACCCGTCCCAGGGCCGGGCGCACACTGGGCGGCAGGTCAATGGCCAGAAAGGCCCGAATCATGGCTTGAGTTCCCGGCGCAGCCGGTCCAGGGCGGTCTGGGCCGACAGGGATTTGATTTCTTCACGAGTGCCGTGGAAGAGATAGTGGCGAGCCTGAACCCCCCGGCTGGTGGCCAGCCCGATGTAAACGGTGCCCACCGGCTTCTCTAGGCTGCCGCCGGTGGGGCCGGCAATGCCGCTAACCGCCAGGCCGATGGCGGCGTTAAAGAGCCCTCTGACCCCCTGGGCCATGGCTTGCACCGTCTGAGCACTCACCGCGCCCTGTTGGGCCAGGACTTCTTTGGGAACCCGGAGCAAGTCCATCTTGGCCTGATTGCTGTAGGTCACCACCCCTCCCAAAAAGTAATCCGATGCCCCGGCAATGTTGGTCAGCCGGTGGCAGATGAGGCCGCCGGTGCAGGACTCCGCCACCGCCAGGGTCAGGCCCTGCTCTTTGAGGCCGCGGCCCACCAAATCCTCCAGAGGTATTTCTTCCGGCCCCAACAACACCTCTCCCACTTCCCGGGCCAGACAGGCGGTCAGGCGGTCCATGGTTTCCTCCAAAACCCGCCGGTCCCGCCCTCGCACCGTCAACGTGAGGTGGTTCTCGGGAAAATTGGGGTAATAGCCCACCGTCACGCCCTGCTGAAATTCCGCCTTTGTCGCGATCACTTCCTGCAACTGCATTTCTGAAATGCCAAAAAGGCGCAGGGTGCGTTGACAGAGGCACTCCCCGCCCCCGGTCCAGTCCACCAGGCTGGGAAGCACAAAGGCGTCAAAAAGGGTGCGCATCTCTTGCGGCACTCCCGGCAGGAAGAAGAGACAGGCATCCCCATGCTTCAAAGAAAAACCACAGGCCGCGCCCCCGGGGTCCAGGACCGTGGCCCCTTGAGGGATCACCGCCAGCCGTCCGTAACGCTCCTCCCAGGGTAGCCCCCGTTCCTTGAGGCAGCGGCGAATGCGGGCCAGCAAGACTTCGTCTTCAAAAAGATTCAAATTCAAGGCCTGGGCCGCGGCCGCCACGGTCACATCGTCTTCCGTGGGACCCAACCCCCCGGTGATGATGATAAACCGGGAGCGGCCCAACGCTAAAGTCAGAATCTCCTGAAACAGAGGGGCCCTATCGCCCAGCAGGGTGATGGCCTGCACCTGCAGGCCCGCCTCATGCAGCCGCCGGGCCGCGTAGCGGGCATTAATATCCGCCACCCGCCCGGTGATCAACTCCGTGCCGGTGGCAATGATTTCGCCTTGTACCATGGTCCGGTTTTTGGGTGGGGGGAGGGGGTAAGGGCCAACCGGCCCTTAGCCCCCTCCCCCAAAAGTCACCTCCAAAATCAGCCTGGCCATCAGGCCGGCCATGACGTCGTCCGCCACCACTTCCAGGCCCCCGCTAGAGCCGCGGCTGAGCCAGCGGATGGGGAACGGTTTCAGGATATCCAGGACCCTGAACAGGAAAAAGCCCACTGCCGCCCCCGGCCACGAGAAGGGAACGCCCGCCAGAGTGATTAACAGGCCCGCCACTTCGTCTATAACGATGGCCGGGTGATCCTCTCGCCCCAGGTAGCCCTGGGCCGGTCCGGCCACCCAGAGGGCCAGGACCAAAATCCCCGCCACCCCCAGGCCGTAACCCCAGGGGCCCAACTGCCCTAAACCCCACCACAGGGGCAAAGCCGCCAGGGTGCCCCAGGTGCCGGGCATGACCGGCAGATAGCCGACTCCCCCCCAAGTAGCCAGGGCCAGGACCAGCCGTCTGCGCCCCGGGTTTTCCTCCTGCACCGGCTTAAACCCCTTAACACTTTAGAAATACCTGGATTTAACCCGCTTGTCAATAATTCCTGTGACCACCCCGCTCCATATCTCCCTGCCCTTGAGGTTAGGGTTTTTTCTCCAAGGGCTTTGCGTAAACCTGCCGGAAACCCCACTTACCTCCTCTTTGCCTTCCTTCAAAGTTTGCTTTTCTGACTGGCTTTTTGCCATTTGGCAATTTAAGGGGTTAAATAATTGAGCAATTTCACCTATAATTTTTATATGCGGCCCCATCTTCCCGAACCTCCCGTAGCTCAGCCCCGCATCATCCCCCGGCCGGAGCACCACCTCTCCCGCAAAGACATTGAGGTGGAAGCCTTAAAAGTCCTCTACCGCCTACATCATGCCGGTTATACGGCCTATCTGGTAGGAGGCAGCGTCAGGGACTTGCTGCTGGGGAAGAGGCCTAAGGATTTCGATCTGGTAACCGACGCCCGCCCGGGAGAAATCCGCAAGCTCTTCCGCAACAGCCGCATCATCGGCCGCCGTTTCAGGTTGGTGCAGGTCTTCTTCAGGGGTGGGCATATTGTGGAGGTATCCACCTTTCGCCGCCGCTCGGAGTTCGACGAGGTTGAGGACAACCTCCCGCCCCGGGATAAGACCTACGGCACCCCGGCCGAGGACGCCTGGCGCCGGGACCTGACCATCAACGGCCTGTTTTATAACATCGCCGACTTTTCCCTGGTGGATTATGTGGGGGGTTTAGAAGACCTTAAAGCCGGCCGGATACGGGTCATCGGCGAGCCGGCGATGCGCTTTGTGCGGGACCCGGTGCGCATGCTTAGGGTGCTGCGCCATGCGGCCCGCACCGGTTTTAAGATTGACGCCGGGGCCATTGATGAGATCCTGGCCAAGGGCCATCTCATCCGCCTTTGCCCCCCGGCCCGGGTGAGGGATGAACTTTTAAAGGACTTCCGGAGCGCCGCGGCCCGCCCCTTTTTTCAGTTGATGCTGCAATCCGGATTATTTTATGCCATTTTCCCAGCCTGGAAACCCCGCCTGGGTAAATCCGGCGAGCAGCGCCTGCTGGAACTCTGCGGGAGACTGGACCTGCTGTTTAAGGCCGAACAGCCCATCTCCGACAGCCTGCTCTGGGCGCTTTTTTTGACGCCTTACCTGGAGCGGGAACCCCGTTCCCCTAATTTCAAGGAACTCCGGGACCATATCCAACAGAAGGCCAGGGAGGCCCTGGGCGGCATCGAATTTCCCCGGCAGCGCCAGGACGAAGTGTCCCAGATGCTGGCCCTGGTGGAGATCCTGACTCCGCAGTTACACCAGAACCGCCCCATTTCCTCCCGCTTCACCCGGCTGGCCACCTACCCGGAAGCCTGGCTCCTGTACCACCTCAAGGAAACCCCGGCGGCAGAACTGCTACACAAATGTACCCTTGATAAAATTCCCCCCCGGGCCCCCCAACCCAAACGCCGCCGCGTGCGCCGCCGCCGGGGGAGGGGAAGGGGAGAAAAGGAGACTGGGGGAGAGGGCTAAGGGCCGGTTGGCCCTTACCCCCTCCCCCAGACCCCCACCCCCAATCCCCTAAGGGAAATTAAAAAGGCTGGTTGACCGGGCCTGGGCGGCCCGACGCAACCAGCCTTTTATGGTGGTAGGATTTTCAAACCGAAGTTAATTTAATTTTCATAAAGCGGCGTTTCCCGACCTTAAAAAGATAAGTATGATCTACCGGCACTTCTAATTGGGGATTTGTAACCCTCTCTCCGTCCAGATATACTGCGCCCTGGTCAATTAGACGAAGAGCGTCTGAAGTACTTCTGGCCAAACCTGAATCTGCAAGCAAACGAGGCAACCATACCTTTCCCCCCGGCCCTCCTCCAACTTCAAATCCTTTCTCTTCAATCTCCTCCGGCAGGCCCCCTTCCCTAAAGATGTGGGTGAACTCCCGGGCCGCTCCTAAAGCCGCGGCCCGGCCGTGGTAGCGGGCCACCAGCTCCACCGCCAACTCCTCCTTGACCTGCCGGGGGTGCTTTTGGCCCTGCTCCAGGTCCTGCTTGAGCCCTGCCAGAGACTGGGGGGTTATGTCGGTGAGCAGCTCATAATAGCGCAGCATCAAGGTGTCGGAGATGGACATGATTTTGCCGAACATCACCCCGGCCGCTTCGTCAATCCCCACATAGTTGCCCAGGGACTTGCTCATCTTCTGCACCCCGTCCAGGCCTTCCAGCAAAGGCATAGTGATCACCACCTGGGGTTCCTGGCCGTACTCCCGCTGCAAATCCCGGCCCACTAAGAGATTGAACTTTTGATCCGTGCCGCCCAGTTCCACATCCGCCTTGAGCGCCACGGAATCATAGCCCTGGATCAGCGGGTAGAGAAATTCGTGTATGCTGATGGGCGTCTGGGAGGTGTAGCGCTTATGAAAATCCTCCCTTTCCAACATGCGGGCCACCGTGTGCCGGGCCGCCAGCCTGATAAGGTCCTGGGCGCTCATGGGCTTCATCCAGCGGCTGTTGAAGTCGATGATGGTCTTCTCCGGGTCCAGCACTTTAAAAATCTGCCGCTCATAAGTGGCCGCGTTGGCCTTAACCTCTTCTTCACTCAAGGGCGGCCGGGTCTCGCTCTTGCCCGAGGGGTCGCCGATCAGGCCGGTAAAATCACCGATGAGGAAGATCACCTGATGGCCCAGGTCCTGAAAATTCTTCAGCTTCTGGATGAGCACCGTGTGCCCCAGATGCAGGTCCGGCGCGGTGGGATCAAACCCGGCCTTGACCCGCAGGGGCTGGCCCGTGGCCAGCGAACGCTCCAGCCTCTCCTTTAACTCCTCTTCCCTAATGATCTCCTGACAACCCTGCTTGATCAGGGCCATCTGCTCTGCCACCGGTTTCACGCGTGTTTCTCCATATTAGAGTAGTACTTGGGGGAGGGGGCTAAGGACCGGTGGGCCCTTACCCCCTCCCCCTAGCCCCCACCCCCAATCCCTTAAGTTTTTCTTAGTTAGCTGGTGAAGGTGGGGCCTATGGCCCCACCTTCACCAGCCACCTTCCGCGGGTTGGGAGGGGGGTGTGGGGGGAGGGCAGGGACCCCTTACGAAAAAGTCCCCGGCCCTCCCCCCACTATATCAAGGTTTTTGTTATAGAGGGGCCTTGGCCCTTCCCTAACAAATAATCATGGTATTATCCTAATCCTCCCTTCACCTGCTGCAGATACTTCGCCAATACAGGCGGCCAAGGTCACGCCCCTCTCCCGCAGGCGGGATAATA
>JAUXZG010000130.1 GCA_030694005.1 Desulfobaccales bacterium
CGCACCAGTGTGGGCGCCGGCTTCCGCTGGTTCTCCCCCATGGGCCCCTTAAGGGTGGAATGGGGTTATAACCTCAGCAAGAGGCCCTGGGAAAGGTCCAGTGCCTGGGAATTCACCATGGGCGGGCAATTTTAAGCCAAGTAAAATTGATTTATTATTTCCTCCACCCCAAACTAAAATTAAATAATTAAGTACTTCTTAAGAGTTTTTGTTATATTTATATATTATTATTAGACAATATATGCTCTTTCATCGTTGTTCCGATGTTAAAAAAGGAGCATACCGTATGAAAAATATTATATTTATTGTTTTTATGTTGTTTGTTTTTGGATGTGCCAATCCTTTTACTAAATACTATGTTGACCTCACCAAAGGAATAGATGTCACAAATATACCCAGCGTAATATTGCCAACTGATGAGCCAAAAATATTTAATGGAACTAATATAGAAAAAGACTTACAGACCATGCTTGAAAATGGATTTGCACCGCTTGGGTATTCTTATTTCAATGCTGCCAATTTTAATAAAAAGAGTCTTGATGAACAAGCAAAAAAAGTACATGCTTGCATAGTCGTTGTCTATTCGAAATATACGCATACAGAATCGGGTGCATATCCTTTGTTATTGCCCGATATAAAAACATCAACAACATCTCTCTCTGGCAGTATTTTTGGGTCAGGAGGAGGCTTTGGTAATTTTTTTGGAACATCCCGGACAACGACCTATGACACACAAACAATATATGTTCCTTATAATATTCGAAAGTTCGATTATTTAACAACATATTGGATTAAGAAAAAACCTCCTGTCTTTGGCGCTTATACATTAGAATTGACTACTGCCATTCGACAAAAGATTGGAAGCAATAAAGGTCTTTTAGTTATGATAGTCCAGAAAGATTCTCCTGCTTTTAATGGAGATATTGTAAGTGGTGATATTCTAAAGAAGATCGGTGATGTGGAAATAAATTATAATAATAGTTTAGAAATTGCTACTGAAAAATATGCCGGTAAAAAAGTAAATATTCTTTTATTAAGGGACGGTAAGGAGATTATCAAAGAAATACAATTTAATCAAAAGCCATAATTTTGGCTAAGGGTTTTTCCATTGGTCAGGGCCTTCTGACCGATAAGGAAAAGGCGATACGAAGGTAGGACTTTTAATAATTTTTTATGGAGGATTAAATGGGTAAACTTGGCGTTAGTTTAATGTTAATGGGTCTTTTAATTCTCACCCCGGTACTGGCTGCGGCCGAGTTAAGGATTGGGGTGGTGGACAATTTGGATATTATGTCGAACTCATCGGAAGGCAAGAGAGTCCTGGAAAACCTTAGAAAGAAAGGGGAGGAACTGGGGCGCCCGATACAACAGCGTCAGCAGGATTTTGCCAAGATGATGGCCGAGGCTGAGAAACAGGCCGCGGTGATGAAGGAAGATGCCAGAAAGCGCAAGGAAGAAGAATTAAGCAAAAAGTTCGAAGAAATTAAAAGACAGGAAAGCGAGGCCCAAAAGCAGTTTGCCCAATACGAGGAACAACAAAGGGGGCCTTTAATCCAAAAAATGATACAGGCAGTGGATGCGGTGGCTAAGGAAAATAAGTTGGACCTTGTTCTTAGCAAAACCACATCCGGTTTGCTCTTCATGGACCCAAAGTTTGATTACACCGAAAAGGTGCGCAGTAAATTCGGCCGCTAAGGCTTACATGGGACGCACTCTGGGGGAACTGGCGCTCCTTTTGGGAGGGGAGCTCAAGGGCCCGGCCGATCTAATGATCGAGGGCATTGCCTCCATTGATGGCGCCACGCCTCGGGACATCACCTTCATCACCCAGAGGCGTTACGCCCGCCAGGCTCACCAAAGCCAGGCGGCGGCGTTCCTCGTCGGGCCGGACCAGGCAGACCTGCCCCGGCCCCGGATCATTGTGCCCCACCCCTATCTGGCCTATGCGCAGGTGGCGGCCCTGTTCGCGCCCCTGCGGCGTCGCTGGCCCGGCATCAGCAACCTGGCTTACCTGGGCCGAGAGGTGGAGTTGGGCCAGGAGGTCTCCATTGCCCCCCTGGTTTTCATCGGCGATAAGGTGCGACTGGGGGACCGGGTAACCATCATGCCCGGCTGCGTCATTGGCGATGAGGTGAGCATTGGGGGCGATACCCTAATTTACCCTCTGGTGACCATTTTAGAGCGCTGCACGGTGGGAGAGCGGGTCATCATCCACAGCGGCACGGTGATCGGCGCCGACGGCTTCGGGTTTGTCCCCGGGGCTGAAGGCCACCTGAAAATCCCCCAATTGGGCACGGTGGTCATTGAGGACGAAGTGGAAATCGGGGCCAACTGCGCCATCGACCGGGGCGCCCTGGGGGAGACCCGGGTGGGCCGCGGCACCAAGATCGACAACCTGGTGCACCTGGCCCATAATGTCACCGTGGGGGAACATTCCTTTCTGGTGGCCCAGGTGGGGGTGTCCGGGTCCACTAAACTGGGCAAAAAGGTGGCCCTGGGAGGTCAGGTGGGGGTGGTGGGCCATATTGAACTTGGTGATGGGGTTCAGGTGGGGGCCAAATCGGGAGTGCATCACTCCATACCCCCCGGGGTGACGGTATCCGGCTATCCGGCCCGACCCCAGCAAGAATGGGTGCGGATCATGGGGCATCTGCCCAAACTGCCGGAAATCTATCAACGGCTAAAAAAGTTGGAACAGCAATTAACCAAACTTTCTGACAGGCTGGAGAAGGAGTCTGCTACATGAGCCTGCCGACATCCCTGGGTCTGGAAGAAATCCAGCGCATCCTCCCCCACCGCTACCCGTTCCTCCTGGTAGACCGCATCTTGACCCTGGAGGCGGGGAAACGCATCGTGGGAGTGAAGAATGTCACCATCAATGAACCCTTTTTCCAGGGCCACTTTCCCGGCCGCCCCATCATGCCCGGGGTCCTGATCATCGAGGCCATGGCCCAGGTGGGGGGCATCCTGGCCCTGCTGTCCACCCCGGAAAATTTGGGGAACCCTTCCATATTTCTCATGGGCCTGGACAAGGTGCGTTTCCGCAAACCGGTGGTCCCGGGGGATCAACTGAGGCTGGAGCTGACCACTTTGCGCCGCGGCCAAAAATTCTGGAAGATGCAGGGACAGGCCTTTGTCGACCAGACCCTGGTGACCGAGGCGGAGCTCATGGCCGCGGTGGGTCTGGAGGGAGACTAAAGGGTGGCCCAGATTCACCCCACCGCCATCGTGGACCAGAGCGCCCAACTGGGGGCCGGCGTGACCGTGGGCCCTTTTTCCCTCATCCAGGGCCGGGTGGTGATCGGCCCGGACACCCACATCGGCTCCCATGTGGTGATCAAGGAGTTTACCACCATCGGCGCCCGCTGCCGCATTTTTCAGTTCGCCGTCCTGGGGGAAATCCCGCAAGACCTGAAATTCAAGGGGGAGGAATCCCAGCTGCTCATCGGCGATGACAACACCATCAGGGAATTCGCCACCATGCACCGGGGCACCGCCGGCGGCGGCGGCATCACCCGCATCGGCCGGGGCAACCTGTTCATGGCTTACACCCATGTGGCCCACGACTGCCAGGTGGGCAACGGGGTCATCATGTCCAACGCCGCCACCCTGGGCGGCCATATCACCGTGGAAGACCACGCCATCTTAGGGGGCCTCTCGGCGGTGCACCAGTTTTGCCGCATTGGCCGCCACGCCTTTATCGGCGGGTGCTCGGCGGTGCATCGGGATGTGCCCCCCTACGCCATGGCGGTGGGTAACCGGGCCAAATTGGTGGGCCTTAACCTGGTGGGCTTGAAGCGCGCCGGGTTTTCGGACACCAGCGTCCAGAAGCTGAAACGGGCCTATGAGCTCCTGTTTTTGTCAGAGCTCAACCTCAAAGAGGCCATGGACAAGGTCCGCCAAGAATATTCCCAGATTCCCGAAATCCAACACCTGCTCCAGTTCCTGATGACCTCGGAGCGGGGCCTGCTGCCGGCGGATGTCCGAGAAAATCGGCTTAATCGCGGGTAAGGGCCAGTTCCCTCTGCTTTTCGCCCAAGCCGCCCAAAATCATGGCTACCAGTTAATAGCCATCGCCCACCGGGGCGAGACCGATCCGGCCCTGGCCTCCCTGGTACACGAGCTTCATTGGGTCTATGTGGGCCAGTTGGGCAAGATCATCCGCACTTTTAAGGCCGCTGGGGTGCGCCGCGCCGTAATGGCCGGCGGCGTCAGCCGGGGCCGCCTTTTCCAGGATTTTCGTCCGGATTTGCGAGCCTTGAACCTCATCCGCCGGGTGGGGGCCGGCAAGGATGACCGGCTGCTCAGGGCCGTGGCCGCGGAACTGGCGGAGGAGGGCATTACCATCGCTCCCTCCACTTTGTTCCTGGAAGACCTTCTGGCCACGGTCGGGCCACTCAGCCGCCGCGCCCCCACCGCCGCCGAACTTGAGGACATCGACTTCGGTTTTCAGGTGGCCAAGGAAATCGGCCGCCTGGACATCGGCCAATGCGTCGTGGTGCGGCGCCAGGTGGTAGTGGCCTTGGAGGCCATCGAAGGCACTGACGAAACTATCCGCCGGGCCGGCCGACTGGCCGGACCCGGAACCGTGGTGGTCAAAGTAAGCAAACCCCACCAGGACCTGCGCTTTGATGTGCCGGCGGTGGGCCGCCAGACCATATTGGCCATAAGGGAGGCGCAAGCGGCCGTGTTGGCCGTCGAAGCCGGCAAGACCCTGATCTTTGACCGCCCGGAAATGGTCAACCTGGCCGACCAGGCCGGCATCGCCCTCTGGGGCCTCGAAGCCGCCGCTGACCCTGAGCGTTAAATTTGCTTACCCCCTCTTTTCTTAAAGAGGGAAGTACCAGGGGGTCGCAGGTCCCGGCCACCTGCCCCCACCCCTTGAGGAGGAAAAGATGATCAGCGATGTCGAGGTCATTTCACGCTTATTGTTGGCCTCCGTCCTGGGAGGGTTAGTGGGCCTGGAGCGAGAGGTGCACGGTCGGCCCGCCGGAGTGCGGACCTATCTCATCCTCTCTTTGGGCTCGGCCCTCATCATGGTTATTTCCGAATACCTCTCTGTCAGATTCCAGGCGGGCCTCCCGGGGGTGAACATGCAGGTGGATCCGGGACGCATCGCCGCCCAGGCCATCACCGGCATCGGGTTCTTAGGAGCCGGGGTCATCCTCCGGTATAAGGATACCATCCGGGGTTTAACCACCGCCGCCTGTGTCTGGGTGGTCTGCGCCATCGGCCTGGCCATCGGCGGGGGCTTTTATCTCTTCGGCGTGGTGGTAACGGGCCTGACGGTCTTTTCTCTTCTGGTGTTGAAAAAGGTTGAGAGGAAATTAAAAAGAGACTGGTACAAAGAGATGGAAGTGCTCTCCGAAGATATCCCCGGGCAGATTGACCGCATCCAGGAGGTCATTGATAAATACAATTTTACCATAATCAACTCCGGGATAAGGAAGGACCTGCAGAAGAAGGAACTGACCGCCTACTTCCTGCTGCGCCTGCGGACTGTCTTTCCTGACCGGCACGTCCTGCAAGAGGTCTTCGACCTCGCCGGCGTCAAACGCGTGGACCTGGAATATAAAGGTTGAAGAAGAAAAGCCGGAGCAAGCTTTGATAAGGGTTCCGCCGCCCCTTCCGCAGACCTCCCTACCAAACCCGGCTAAGGGGCGGTCCTAGAAGTCGGGCGAAAGGCCCCGACTTCTGCGGCCAAACTTAAGAGATTGGGGTTGGGGGAGTAAGGTGGAATAGTCAAGGCTTTATCTGACAACCCTGCCAGCCAATTTCCATATCA
>JAUXZG010000133.1 GCA_030694005.1 Desulfobaccales bacterium
TGGTAGAGCAGCTGATTCGTAATCAGCAGGTCTGGGGTTCAAATCCCCATGCCGGCTCCATTTATTTCAAGGGGTTAGCTGATTTTTATAATTTCTCACCCAAGTCTGGGTGCAGATAGGCTGCAAGTTGGCCCCGGATGCATAGCGCTCCGGGGCCAATATTTTTTTTTCGTCTCCTCTATCTGTTTACCTGTAATAATACAGAATTTAAGCTGACAAACATCAAATCGAGATCAGATTAGATCTGACATTTAGCGCTAAAACTTAAAATGCCGGCAGGGTCTGAGATATAGCTATGATCAACATATCAAATATTTTTTATTGGGGTTTAAGTCTTTGATAGATAGCAGTTATCAGAACATTAACAACCTCCTGCAAAATATGGCTGGCCGATTAGTCTACAACTAGATGGTGCCAGGATCTTTTCCCTTCACCTGCCACACAAACCCCATCGCGTCCGGTTGGCCTGGCCCCCAATGGTTTCCTCTGATTTTTCCGCCCTTTTGACCATGTAACCAAGAAGTGCCCAGGGACCTTGCTTTCTGAACTTCCCCCCTTGCCGCCGGGGGAGGTAAGAGCTCAAACCCCGGCCACGGCCATGGCAGATTCCAGGCGCCCCAACCTCTCGTCGATCTTGTTAAGGGAGGCCGCCAGGTGGTCCGGCTGCGCCTGGGGACTAAAGGCCGGGTTGGTCCTCCACCAGTCCATGCCCATCTCTATGGCCTTGTCCACCGAGCAGATCACCAGCCGGATCTGGATGGTCAAGAGTTCCACTTCCACCAGGCTGATCTTAATGTCCCCGGCGATGACGATGCCTTTGTCCAGTATCCTCTCCAGCAGGTCCGCCAGGGTCGTGCTATCGACGGAGTGCTGCATGGTGCTTGCCTTAGCCATCTTAGCCTCCTTAAAAGAGCCGGCCCAGGGGACCCAGGTCGATATTCAGGTCCTCCTCTTCCAGCCCGAACTCCTTCCGGAGTCGGTCGATCTCTTGGGACTGTTTCATCAAGGTTAATCCCAGCCGTTCGATTTCCTCTTCGCTCAACGATCCGCCCTCGATGCGCCTGATTCCCTGGCGCTCCAGCAGTTCGTGCAGCAGTTTCACCAGGGTCAGGACCAGTTGTCCCAGGCCATTCTTGACCTTGTCCGGGTCCAGATCGATCCGGGCCGGCAGTCTCGTCGGGGCCGGGTCGTCGCCGTTCCCACCGGGGGACGCGGCGCGGCCCGCTTGCATCACCCGGGCAAAGTCGCCCGCCGCCTGGGACTCCACCTTAAAAGGGGCCCCCGGTTTCATGGGGCATCTCCGGAGAACGGCCCCACCTCCACCATGGAACTCCCCAGTTGCCGGGCGGTTTCCACCGAGGTGAGGAGGAGCTGCAGCCCCAGGTAGATGAGGTCAATGCCCGCCACTGAGATCGTCACTTCCCCCGCCACCACCGCCCCCTTGTTGAGGATGCGGTCCAGGGCCTCGCATAGGGAGCACCGCTCTCGCTCGTCGGGGATGTGTTTCAAGTAATCCTCTTCCCAGGTTAAGGGGGCCATAACTGGGGTCATGGCCCCCGGGCCGGGATCCACCAGTTCCACCTCCGGGAAGGCGGCAACCGCAGCTTCAAGGGGGGCCTCCGGAGCCGGCGGCAGATGCCGCCGCAGGTCGGCGCCGCACCCGCGGCACGCCGCGGCCGTCAGGGGCTCTTTAGATAGACATTGCGGACAGATCAAGAACGCCATGTTTTTGCTTCTCCCGGGCCGGGGGGCGGTACAAGGTTTGCCCCAGCTCCCGCAGGCGGTTCACCCCCCGGGGGTCGCCGCCGCGGTAAATCAGGGTTAGGTATTTGTCAGGAAATGCATGGCGGAATCTGGCCCTCATCTCCGACTCCCGCCGGTTCAGGGCGGCGCACAGGTGACAATCCGCAGCCGGTGGGGTAGCCTGGTTGAGGAACAGCACCGGCGCCTTTAGCCCCATGCGGTCGCAGGCGGCCAACAGGTCCCGGGTCTCCTGGAAGGCCATCTCGGTAAGGATGGCCACGGCATAAAGCGCCGACCGGCGGGGGTCCCGCCACAGGTCACGGAGGCGCTTCAGACCCTTGGAGAGGCGCACCAGGCGCTGGGATAAATCCGGGAAACTGTAGCTCATTTTGTACTTCAGGAGGAAGCCGAAAAAGGTCTTGAGCCACTGGTCGATGAGCTCCGGCATTTCCAGAAGGCGCATCAAGTGGCCGGTGGGGGCCGAGTCCAGGATGAATAAATCATAGCGGCCCGCCTCAAGGAAATCCATGGCCCGGGTCAGGGCCATAATCTCGTCCAAACCCGGGGGCGCCAGGTCCAGCATCCCCTCCAACACCGGGCGGTCAAAGGGCAGGTCCAGATGCTCCAATATTCTTCCCAGCATTTTCTCCAGCTCTTGCTGGTACTGTCTTTTTAAGGCGGCGAATTCCCCGGGGGCGTCGATCTCCATGGCGGTCAGCCCCGGGGCCAGGCGCACCGGTTTCGGGCCGACCGCTACCTCCAGGCAGGCTGACAGGGAATGGGCCGGGTCGGTGGAGAAGAGAAAAATTTCCTTGCCCGTAAAGTCCTGGGCCAGGCGCAGTGCGGTGGCGCAGGCCAGGGTGGTCTTGCCCACGCCCCCCTTGCCGGCGAAGATTATCATGGTGAGGTCGGGGGCAGGAAGCCCCGGCGCCCCCTCCACCAGGGGCGGCTGCACCCCCGGCCTCGACGTAAGCGCCGGCCCCGCCGCCTCCAGCTCCCGGACCCCGTCCCAGAAAGCCGCCAGAACTTCCCCCCGCACCTCCTCGGGGTAGAGGGGCACCTCCCAGAAGGAGTAGCCGGCCAGGTCTTCGACGGTGGAAAAATATTGGCATATCCGCCGCTGCCGTCGCCGCCCCTCGGCGCACACCGGACAGGCGCTGTCAGGAAAAAGCTGGTTGACCAGGATCTCCCTGACCGGTATATGCATCTCCCGGAGCTGCCTCAGGAGGTCCAGGGTCTCCCGCAGCACCACTTCCTCCGCCAGCATCACCGGCACAAAGCGGCAGCGCTCCCGGTTCCGAAGCAATTTTTCCATTCCCTGCACCGACGCGGACAGATCCAGGAGGAAACGGTCCAGCTCATCGGGCTGATAGGACCGGCTGAACCGTTGTTTCATGAAACGGTGCTTGGCCAGTAAGGCATCCAGGGCTTTAAGCCAGTGGCGGATCAACTCCGGCATCATTAACAGCCGCAGGGTGTGCCCCGTGGGCGCGGTGTCCACGATGATGGTGGCGTAATCCCCGGCCTCCGCCCAGCGGGAGATCTCCAGCATGGCCATCAACTCGTCCAAACCGGG
>JAUXZG010000135.1 GCA_030694005.1 Desulfobaccales bacterium
GGTGGATGACCTGAATGATTCGCTATCTCCCGAGGTTCTCTTGAGCGAACAGATGAGGGACATCCTTATCTTCAACGACATAGATCTCTCTCCCACCGAGGGCTCCAACACTCTGGTCCTGGCCACCCCCTTGGAGTTGGGAGAGGGTGAGGCCGACCTGGGCCTGGAGCCTGAGGCCGCCGCCAAGCTGGACGACCCGGTGCGACTCTATCTCAAAGAGATGGGCACGGTCTCCCTGCTTACCCGGGAAGGGGAGGTGGAGATTGCCAAACGCATCGAGGAGGGGGAAAAGGAGGTGCTCCACGCCCTGCTGGAGGTGCCCCACACCCTTAAAGGGATCATGGCCCTGGCCAATAAGCTAGAGCAGGAGAAACTGTCTCCCGACAGTACTCCCGATGATTTTGACGAAGATGATCCGGACCTGGACCTTACCACCCAGAAGTCCAAGGTGCTCAAGATTATCCAGAAAGTGCGGCAGGCCGAAGAACGCCTCCGACAATACCAGAAGGAAGCGGCGGCCCTGCCGCGTCAGAGTGAGGCCCGCCTCCAGCTAGAGCAGAAGATGGCCACTTTGCGCCGCCGCCTGCCGGACCACTTAAAAAGTTTACGCCTGGATCGCCAGCACCTGGAGGATATCCTGGACCGGCTGCGGGACCTCGGTTACACGGTCCGGGAATGTCAGCGCAAAATGGAGAGATGCCTGGGGGTGGCCGGGGTCTCGGCCACTAAATTCCGCCGCCTGTTGCGGGATTGGAAAAAAGACCCGTCAGGGGCCCAACCCCCGGCAGTGGCCCCGAAGGTCCTGACGGAGTTGGAGCCCATCTGGAACCAGGCCCAGAAACAACTGCGGAAGGTGGAACATGAGGTGGGGCTGACCGCCCCCCGCCTGTTAGACACCCTGGCCAAAGCGGAAAAGGGGGAATACCAGGCCCAGAAAGCCAAGCGCGAGTTGGTGGAGGCCAACCTGCGCCTGGTGGTAAGCATTGCCAAGAAATATACCAACCGGGGCCTACAATTCCTGGACCTGATCCAGGAAGGCAATATCGGCCTAATGAAGGCGGTGGAAAAATTTGAATATGAACGCGGTTATAAGTTCAGCACTTACGCCACCTGGTGGATCCGCCAGGCCATCACTCGGGCCATCGCCGATCAAGCCCGCACCATCCGCATCCCGGTACACATGATTGAAACCATCAATAAGTTGATCCGCACCTCCCGCTACCTGGTCCAGGAGATTGGGCGGGAACCCACCCCGGAGGAGATTGCCGAGAAGATGGAGTTCCCGCTGGAGAAGGTGCGCAAGGTGTTAAAGATCGCCAAGGAACCCCTGTCGCTGGAGACCCCCATCGGGGATGAAGAGGACAGCCATCTGGGAGATTTCATCGAGGATAAGAAGATCTCTACTCCCATGGAAGCGGTGGCCAATCTTAACCTGGCGGACCAGACCCGCAAGATGCTGTCCACCCTCACCCCCCGGGAAGAGAAGGTGTTGCGCAAGCGGTTCGGCATCGGCGAAAAGACCGACCATACCCTAGAGGAAGTGGGCCGTGATTTTGCGGTAACCCGGGAGCGCATCCGCCAGATCGAGGCCAAAGCCCTGCGGAAGCTCAGGCATCCCTCCCGGAGCACCCGGCTGAAGAGCTTTATCGAAAGTTGATCTTTTCAAGATCCCTAGGAGGTATCCCTTGAACAATGGGGGAAGAGAGGTTAGAATAACTTATGGACAGGGTTATGGGGGGAGTGGGCCAGTTCTCTTGGGAGACGGCCCCCTCACCCAGAAACCATCAAACATTGATTAAAGGGCCCATAGCTCAGCGGTCAGAGCAACCGGCTCATAACCGGACGGTCCCTGGTTCAAATCCGGGTGGGCCCACCAGCTGTCCCGGGAGAGCGAAGATTCTGCGAAAACGACAGGAAAGCGTAAACATTAGGGGGTTTGGCCCCGGGGGTGCTCTTTAGCGCACCCCTTTTTTATGTCCTATGGCTGTGCGGCTGAAAGAAATCCTAAAGCGGCTGGAAAGCCAATGCCCTTCGGCCTGGGCGGTGGCCGGGGACCGGGTGGGGCTTGAAGTGGGCCATCCCGAGACCCAGGTGAAGAAGATCCTGGTGGCCCTGGAGGCCACCCCGGAAGTGGTGGCGGAGGCGGCCAGACGGGGAGCCCAGCTCCTCCTGACGCATCACCCCCTGCTTTATCAACCCGTTAAGGAAGTGCGGGAGGACCAGCCCTCCGGCCGGTTGTTGGCGGCGGTGATTCGGGCCGGCCTGGCTTTGGTGTCGTGCCACACCAATCTGGATGTAGCCCCTGGCGGCCTCAATGACTATCTGGCGCAAATCTTAGGGTTGACGGAAGTGGAGGTTTTGGCCGAGACCGCCCGGGATTCCTGGTGCAAACTGGCGGTTATGGTTCCGGTGGGTTATGAAGAGCGGTTGCTTAAGACCCTGGGGGATGCAGGTCTGGGGGTCATAGGGCGTTACTCCCACTGCTCCTTTGCCGTTCGGGGCCAGGGGACCTATCGGCCCCTTGAGGGCGCCCGGCCCTTTAAGGGCGAGGTGGCGAAGCTCTCCCGGGCCCAAGAAGTGCGGTTGGAAGTGCTGGTGCCGGAATCCCGCCTTGAGGCCACGGTGGCTCTGGTGAAAGAGGCTCACCCCTATGAGGAGCCGGCCTATGACCTCTATCCGGTGAAAAATCCCGGCGCGGCCCTGGGGTTGGGCCGCCTGGGCCGGTGGCCCAAACTTAAGCCCTTTCCCCAGGTAGTCTCCCTGGTGAAGAAGCTCTTCGGAGTCAAGACGGTAAAGGTTTGGGGTCAACCGGCTGAGCAGGTGCAGCGGGTGGCGGTTTGCGGCGGCAGCGGCGGCGACCTCATCGGCGCGGCCCTAAGTAAAGGAGCGCAGGTCTATGTCACCGGGGAAGTGCGGCATCATCAGGTCCCGGCCGGGGGCTGCAAGGATTTTGCCGTCCTGGAGGTAGGCCATTTTGCCAGTGAAGTGGTGTTTATGGAGCCGTGGGCGAAACAACTACAGCACCTTTTTAGTGAGACGCAGTTGGCGGTTCAGGTGGAGGTGGCCGCCGAGCAAACCGCGCCCTTAGGCTACCTGTGAGGAGAATTTTTCCGGGCTATACTCTTTTAGTTACAGATTAATCCACCAGGCGCGGGTCCTTAGCCCGGGGTCATCTGGGTAAGGACCGGGGCCAATAACCACGCTATCTAGGGAGGCCTAAATCTTGTTAGCGGAATTAAGAAGACTCGTTGATTTACAGGAATTAGATAAGGCGATCCAGGAAGTTACCCAGGGGCTGGAGAAGCTGCCGGAGGATCTTAAGGCTGAAGCCGCCATCCTGGAAGAGCTTAAAGCGGAGCACGCCGCTCACCTTAAGGACCTGGAAGACCTGAAAAGCCAGCGCCGGGAGACGGAAACGGAAATGGCGGACATGGAGGCCGGCATCAAAAAGAGCCGCCAGCGTCTCATGGAAATCAAAAGCAATATTGAATACAAAGCCATGCTCAAGGAGATCGCCTTTAAAGAGGATCAACGAGACCAAAAAGAGACGAGGATCCTGGAGCTCATGGATCTGATGGAGGCCAAGGATCAGGTCATCGCCGCTCAGAAGGAAAAAACGCAGGAACAGCAAGCCTTTCTCGCCCAACAAGAGGTGGAGCTTAAGGTTCAGATGAAAAAGTTAAAGGCGCAATTGTCGGTCCTGGAGGATCAGCGGAAAAAATTGCGCAAGGGTCTGCCGGCCGCGCTCCTGAAACGCTATGAATTCATCCGGCAACGCCGCAACGGCACGGCCATCGCCCCGGTGCGCGAGGGCGTCTGCCATGGCTGCCACATGAACATTCTGCCCCAGCAGTTCATTGACTTACAAAAAGGGGAGGAGATCCTCCAGTGCCCGCACTGCCAGCGCATCCTTTATTGGCTGGGGGAAGAGGCCGAAGAGGAAGAAGCCTCCCAAAAGAAAGTCTCTTGAGGCAGGATGTGGATGGCCCCAGCAGCCGGGCGGCCATCTTTGCCGCCCTGGCCCAAGGACTGGACCTGGCCCAAATTTTGGAACGGTTTCACCTGAGCGATGATGAGTTGCGGCAGCTTTTTAAGGAGGCGGCCGATTACTATCGGAACCAGGACCAGGGCTGTTGGCGCCTTTACTGTGACGGCGCCTCCCGGGGAAACCCCGGCCCGGCCGGGGCTGGGGTGGTTCTGTATGACCCCCAGGGGGAACTCAAGGCCCAGCGAGGCTGGTACCTGGGGGAAGCCACCAACAATGTGGCGGAATACCAGGCCCTGATCAGGGGGCTTAAATTCGCCCAAAAATTAGGGGTCACCAGAATCCAGATCCTGGCCGATTCCCAACTGTTAGTGCACCAACTCAACGGTCGCTACCGGGTTAAGGCTGCTCACCTCCTCCCCTTGTGGCGCGAGGCCAAGCAGAAGTTGCAAAACTTTGAGGCCTGTGCTATCTCCCATGTGCCTCGGGAGGCAAATTCCCGGGCCGATGCCCTGGCCAATCAGGCCATTGACCAAAAGTCCCAAGCGCGGTAAAATATTAGTAGGGGCTAAGATGAGGTGGCCGGTGCTTGGGCCGCCTGCCCCACCGATTGAAAACCCCAAGGGCCGCGGAGCAGGCCAGATGATCGCCGGACGAGATCAAGCTCGCCCGGAGGAAAGTCCGAGCTCCACAGGGCAGGGTGCTGGGTAACGCCCAGCGGGGGCAACCCCAGGGAAAGTGCCACAGAGACCAGACCGCCGTGGTTCGCCCACGGTAAGGGTGAAAAGGTGAGGTAAGAGCTCACCAGTGGCGGTGGCGACACCGCCAGCTTGGAAAACCCCACCCGGAGCAAGACCAAATAGGGGAGCGTTTGAGGGTGGCCCGCCCGAAGCTCCCGGGTAGGTCGCTTAAGGCCTCGGGCAACCGGGGTCTTAGAGGAATGATCATCACCGGGGCAACCCGGCACAGAACTCGGCTTATGGCCTGCTCCGCGATTTTCTTGGGGGTTATGTCGCTAATGCTCGGTAGATATTTGTAGCAATTAATAAGATTGGTCCATCCTACGGAAGATTAAAGTCCCCCTTTCTTAAAGGGGTATGTAGAGGGATTTTAAAATCCCCCCTTACCCCCCTTTAAAAAAGGGGGGAATTTTACCTTATCATTAGATGCCGCTAAGTTTAGAAACCAATCAGTGGCGGTGACGGCGGCCCTTTTTTAAGAACCGCCTAAAGGAACCAGTTAATGCCCCAACCGGCCCCGGCATCAAGAGCCATCCCGCCAGAGCCTTATATTTCCGTCATCATTCCGGTATTTAACGAAGAAGAAAACCTCCAAGAATTGGGGGAGCGGCTGGTCCGCACCTTGACCGGCCTGGGCCGGGCTTTCGAGATCATCTTTGTGGACGACGGCTCCACCGACCGCTCCTGGGAAATTTTGACGGAACTCTGCCATCCATCCGGGCAAAGATATCCTGAGCACGTGCAGATTCGGGCCCTGCAATTCCACCGCAACTTCGGGCAGCACCAGGCCATTTTTGCCGGCTTTCAGGCGGCCCGAGGCCAGGTGATGGTCACCCTGGACGCGGATCTGCAAAATCCCCCGGAGGAGATTCCCAAGCTGGTGGCCAAGCTGGAAGAAGGCTACGACACTGTGGGGGGCTGGCGGGAAAACCGCCAGGATTCCTGGTTCCGGAAACTCCCTTCCTTTAGCATCAACTACCTCATGTCCAAAGTCACCGGGGTCAAACTCCGGGACTACGGATGTATGCTGAGGGCCTATCGCCGGGAGGTGGTGGACAGCATCAACCAATGCCAGGAATCTTCCAGTTTTATTCCGGCCCTGGCCAACCTGTATGCCCGCCGGGTGGCGGAAATTCCCGTGGGCCACGCCGAACGGCAGCGGGGCCAGTCCAAGTACAGCCTGTTTAAACTTATCCGCCTGAACTTTGACCTGATGACCGGCTTCTCCAATTTGCCCATCCATATGGTGGGGCTCATGGGCATCACTATCGCCCTGTTGGGCCTGCTCTTCGGGCTTTTCCTGTTCATCCGGCGACTGTTTGTGGGGCCTGAGGTGGGGGGAGTCTTCACCCTGTTTGCTATTCTTTTTGTCTTCGTGGGCCTGAACACCCTGGCCCTGGCCCTGGTGGGCGCCTATGTGGGACGCATCTATAAAGAAGTGCGCCAGCGGCCCAGGTTTGTTATACGGCAGACATTGGGGGCTGATGAGGGTAAGGTTTGTGTGGGGGGAGGGCCAGGGAGCTAAGGTCCACTTACAATCTCCCCCCTCCCCCAAAGCAGCATTCCCAACCGAGGTGAAAATTGCGCCTTATTTTCATGGGTTACCACAACATCGGCCATGTCTGTTTACAGGCCCTAATCGAGTTGTGCCGCGGATTTGGCGACGAGATCGCGGCCGTGGTCACCCAGGCCGACGACCCTGACGAAAATATCTGGTTCGCCTCGGTCAAGGACCTGGCTTTCGCCCACTACTTGCCGCTTTATCAGCCCCGGGACCCCAATGACCCGGCCTTTGTGGAGGCCATGGCGAAGTTGGCCCCGGATTTCCTGTTTTCGTGCTATTATCGCCACATGCTCAAAGGGCCGCTGCTTAAACTGCCCCGCCTGGGGGCCTTGAACCTGCACGGCAGCCTGCTGCCGCGCTACCGGGGCCGCTGTCCGGTTAACTGGGTCCTGATCCACGGCGAGGAGGAAACCGGCGTCACCCTGCACTACATGGAGGAAAAGCCGGACCGGGGCGACATCGTGGCCCAGAGGCGCGTCCCCATCGCCCTGGCGGACACGGCCCTGACCCTGTTTGCCCGCCTGACCGTGGCGGCCGGGGAATTGCTACGGGAAGTCTATCCTTTGCTGCGGGCGGGCCAGGCCCCGCGTTTGCCTCAAGATCAGGGGCAGGCCTCCTACTTCGGGGGCCGCCGTCCGGCGGACGGCCTGATTGACTGGCAAAAATCGGCCTGGGAGGTCTATAATCTGGTGCGGGCCGTCACCCATCCCTACCCCGGCGCTTTTACCCTCTACCAGGGCAGAAAACTGTTTATCTGGGTGGGGCAACCCATGAAGGCCTCGTCCTCTTCTCATGGAGCGTATCCCCCCGGCCGGATCATCGGGGCCCTGCCGGGGGAGGGGCTGTTGGTGGCCACCGCAGAGGGACATTTCCTCATCCAGAGGGCCCAATGGGAAGAAGAGCCGGAGTTTCTGGGCCCGGTGCTGGCCACCTGGGAGCATTTGGTAGGGCAGAGGTTTGAGTGATTTTAAGTAGGGTGGGCACTGCCCACCATAAGATGAAACCAATTTGAGGGAAAGGTGGGCAGTGCCCACCCTACATCTCTGATGGCAAGGCTTAATACTAAATTAGAATCGGAAGCTGCTGAATTCCTGGTGTTAGGGCATCTGCTTCTTGAAGGAATTTCAGCCTTTAAGACATATACTAATTTCCCTGGCTATGATCTCATTGCAACAGATGCAGCTAATAATACATCGGCCCGCATTCAGGTCAAAAGTCGCTATCGGACAGATTATGACGGTTTTATAATCAAGAACTTTGATTGTGATTTCGTTGTATTAGTAACATTAAATAGAGGATTTGGGACTGGGCCTAAGAAGAATGGGGATACAGGGATAAGATCACCAGAGTTTTTCGTTATGCCAATTGATTACATTAAACAGGTAAGGGACCCCAAGAACGATTGGGGTAAGATTAACAAGAAACGTTTGGTTGAGTTAGAAAAATATAAAGATAAATGGAGAGCGATAAAAGATTTGCTACAAAACGTAAACAAGGTTAACTCATGAAAATTTTAATCTTGGGAGTCAACGGCTTCATCGGCAACGCCTTAGTAAGGCGCATCCTGAACACCAGAAACTGGGAGGTCTATGGCATGGACCTCTACTCCAACAAACTGGACCAGTCCTTGAACCACCCCCGCTTCCATTTCCTGGAAGGCGATATCGCCATCAACAAGGAGTGGATCGAATATCACATCAAAAAGTGCGATGTGGCGCTGCCCCTGGTGGCCATTGCCACCCCCATGGCCTATGTCAAGAAACCGCTCACCGTGTTCGAACTGGACTTCGAAGAAAATTTAAGGGTGGTGCGCCAGTGCGTCAAATACGGCACCCGCATCATCTTTCCCTCCACCTCCGAAGTTTACGGCATGTGCCCGGACGAGGAGTTCTCCGAGGATGACTCCACCCTGGTGTTGGGACCCATCCACAAACAGCGCTGGATCTACAGCTGCTCCAAACAACTTCTGGACCGGGTCATCTGGGCCTACGGCCAGGGCGGTAAGCTGCAATTCTCCATGATCCGCCCCTTCAACTGGATCGGCCCCAAGCTGGACGACCTGGACGCGGCCAAAGAAGGGAGCTCCCGGGTGGTCACCCAGTTCATCCTTAATCTGATTCAGAAGGAACCCATCCGCCTGGTGGACGGGGGTTACCAGAAACGCTGCTTCACTTTCGTGGAAGACGGCATCGACGCGCTGATGACCATTATCGAGAACCCCGGGGGCGCGGCCGACGGCCAGATCTTCAACATCGGCAACCCGGCCAACGAGGCCTCCGTCAAAGAACTGGCCCATATGCTCAGAGACCTCTTTAAGAAACACCCGGATCACCAAAACGACGGGACTTACTCAGAAATTGTGGAGATTCCCCACGAGGATTACTACGGCCCGGGCTACCAGGACATTACCAGCCGCAAACCCTCCATCGCCAAGGCGCGGCAACTCCTGGACTGGACCCCCAAAACCGACCTCATCACCTCCCTGTCCATCACCCTGGACTCCTTCCTCGCGGAAGCCCGGGAGATGGAGGTGGTAGGGTAGAATTTGTGGGGGAGGGCCAGGGAGTTTTTTGTAAGGGCTCCCTGCCCTCCCCCACACCCCCTCCCAACCCGCTTAAGTTGGCTGGATAAGTCGGGGCCTTTGGCCCCGACTTATCCAGCCTAAAAAACTCTTAAGGGATTGGGGGTGGGGGTTTGGGGGAGGATTGTAAGTGGGCCTGCGGCCCTTTGCCCCCTCCCCCAAATACACGCACTCATCATCTTCAGGAGGCAGTTTGGCGGCGCGGTTGGGTTTGAAGGTGGATGTGGACACCTTGCAGGGATTGCGGGACGGGGTGCCCGCTCTCTTAGAGGTATTGGAGGCCCAGGAGGTCAAGGCCAGTTTTTTTCTGGCTTTAGGGCCGGACAATTCCGGCCGCGCCATTTTTCGGGTTTTTCGGCAAGCGGGGTTTTTGGAGAAGATGTGGCGCACCCGGGCTCCGGCCCTTTATGGGTTCAAGACCATGTGTTACGGCACTTTCTGGCCCGCGCCGCTCATCGGGGCCGCGGCCGGGGAGGTTGTCCCCCGCATTGCCGCCGCCGGCCATGAGGTGGGTCTCCACGGATATGACCATGTCCGCTGGCATGACCACCTTGCCAGCCTGGGTTTGGAGGAAGTGGCGAAGGAGGTGGGTCAGGCGCAGGAAGTCTTCACCTCCCTATTGGGAAGGCGGGCCTATGCCTTTGCGGCCCCGGGGTGGCAATGCAGCCCCAGGTCCCGGGCCGTTTTAGCCGCGCAGGGTTTTCTCTATGCCAGCGATACCCGGGGTTATACCCCGTACTTTCCCCGGTTTGGTGATCAGGTATCCCTTATCTTGGAGATCCCCACTACCCTGCCCACCCTGGATGAGCTTTTAGGGTTCAGCGGATGTGGGCCCGAGGAATTTACCGAGTTGATCTTAGGCCGTCTTGAGGCCGAGCGCCCCCAGGTGCTGACGTTGCATGCCGAGGTGGAGGGGGGGCCGTTTCGGCATGAATTCAGCCGGTTTCTTAGACGCTGCCGGGAGCTGGGGGTGGAATTTTTCCGTCTGGAAGATTGGGCCAGAGACCTGCTTAAGCGCCCTTTAGAGGTCCCGGTGGCCCAGGTAAGCGCCCAGCGTCTTGTCGGCCGGGCCGGGCGGGTTTTTGTGCAGGGACCCCTGGAGGGGCCGTTATGAGGGTGGCAGCCATTATCGCCGCCGCGGGCGTGGGTCAACGCATGGGCGGGCAGACCCCCAAGCCCTACCTGATGTTGGCCAACAAACCCATTCTGGCCCACACCCTGGAGATTTTTGAAAAGATCCCGGAAGTCCAAGAGGTCACGGTGGTGGCCCACCCCGATGATCTGGACCTTTGCCAGGACACAGTTATTTCCCCCTTCAATTTCAAGAAGGTCCTGCGCCTGGTGCCTGGCGGCAAGGAACGCCAGGACAGCGTCTATCACGCCTTGAAAACGCTGCAGAGGGAAGATGACCTGGAGATCGTCTTGGTGCATGACGGGGTCCGCCCCTTCATAACCCCAGACCAGATCCGGGCGGTCATTCAAGGGGCCCGGCGGCACGGGGGCGCGGTTCTGGGGTGGCCGGCCCAGGACACCTTGAAAAGGGTCAATTCCCAGGGGGAGGTCCTGCAAACCCTGGATCGTCAGGATATCTGGCAGATTCAGACCCCCCAGGCTTTCCAGGCACCCCTGTTGTGGCGCGCCTTTGTGGATGCCTACAGTCGGAACTTCTACGCCACGGACGAGGCTGCCCTCCTGGAAGAAAATCATCAGCCGGTGGTGGTCATCCCCGGGTCCCCCTTTAACCTGAAGATCACCACTCCCCAGGACCTGCAGCTGGCGGAGGGCTTGCTGCCCATGTTTAAAAAGTTATGGAGGAAGAAACATGCGGGTCGGTCTGGGGTATGATGCCCACCGCTTGGTGGCCGGGCGCCTTTTGATCCTGGGAGGGGTGGAGATTCCTTACCATCTGGGCCTGATGGGGCATTCCGACGCCGATGTCCTCACCCACGCCATCGGCGATGCCCTCTTGGGGGCCGTGGGGGCCGGGGATTTGGGCACTCACTTCCCGGACACCGATCAGGCCTATAAAGACATCTCCAGCCTGGTGTTGCTGGCGAAGATTGTAGACCTGGTGCAGCAGCGGGGGTTCCGGCCGGTTAATGTGGACGCCACCGTGGTGGCTGAGAAGCCCCGCCTGGCCCCCTATATTCAGGACATGAAGGCCAAACTGGCCCCCATCCTGGGGCTGACGCCGGACGCGGTCAATTTGAAGGCCACCACCACGGAGCAGATGGGATTCACCGGCCGGGGGGAGGGCATGGCCGCGTATGCGGTGGTGTTGGTGGAAAGTTCAGGTTAATTAGTTTCTTTCTTTTAGACTTTTGCTCCCTTATCTTGGAGCTTGGGGGAAAAAATTAAAAGGTAAAAAGGCGAAAAGGATCTATAAGTACCAGGGAAATTCTCCCTTTTCGCATCGTTGTTTCCACATTTTATAGTAAAGTTGAGTTCCCAATTGATTAAAAGAAACCATTCAACCTTTGTTGGACAGGAATTGACACCCCTCCTTTCCCGGGGCGAGTGCTTGACCCTGATGGCGGCCCACGGCATGCTGCCCCACATCCGGCAGCACAGCTTTCTGGTGATGGAGGTGGCCTGCTTTTTGGGGACGGTTTTGCGGGAGGCCGGCTTTGAGCTTAACCTGCCTTTGATTGAAGCTGGCGCGCTCCTGCATGATCTGGGCAAGACCCCTTGTTTGGGCAACTCAGGAAATCACGCCCGGTGGGGGGCGGCGGTGTTGAGCGGACTGGGCTACCACCAGGTGGCCCAGATAGTTAAGGAGCATGTCCGTCTGGAGCCGGCCCCGGCCGACGCCCGGCCCTTGAGGGAGGCGGAGGTGGTCAACTACGCGGACAAAAGGGTGCTCCATACCCGGGTGGTTACCTTAAAGGAACGCTTTCTGGACCTCAAAGAGCGCTACGGGCGCACCCCGGAGGCGTTGCAGCGCCTCAGCGCCATGGAAATCAACACCCAGGCCCTGGAGGAAAAGATTTTCGCGCCCCTGAGCCTCACTCCCCACGACTTACTTGATGCCGAATAATGCCGGAGGTGACCATGAAAAAGATGCGGCTGGCCCTGATCGCCGGGGGCAAATCCTCGGAGCGGGAAGTTTCCTTGAAGAGCGGCGACCAGGTTTATAAGGCCCTGGACAAGAATAAATACGACATTCAGCGCTACGATCCCTCAACCGACCTGGAGCGGCTGGTGCGAGAGGCGCCGGAGCTGGACGCGGCCTTGATCATCATGCACGGCCGGGGCGGGGAGGACGGCACCGTGCAGGGCCTGCTGGAGCTTTTGGGGGTGCCCTACCAGGGCTCCGGAGTACTGGCTTCGGCCCTGGGCATGAATAAGGAACTGAGCAAGACCCTTTACCAACTGGCGGGCCTCAAGGTGCCCCGGGCCCTGGTTTTCACCCAAGCGGCGGCCCCCAGCCCCCGGGAGATTGAAGCCACCTTAAGCCTGCCGGTGGTCATCAAACCGGTGAACGAAGGGTCCAGCATCGGGGTGACCATCGCCCGCACCCAGGAGGAACTGGCGGCCGGCCTGAAGACCGCCTTCGGTTATGACTATCGGGTGCTGGTGGAAGAATTTATCGCCGGCGTCGAGGTCACCGGCGGCGTCCTGGGGAACGACTCGCCTCAGGCCCTGCCCCTGGTGGAGATCGTGCCCTCCAGCGATTACATCTTTTTTGACTATGAAGCCAAATACAAACCCGGGGCCACCACGGAAATCTGCCCGGCCCGGCTGAACCTGGAACTTAGCCAGACCGCGCAGCAATGCGCCCTCACCGCCCACCAGGCCCTGGGCTGCCGGGGCTACAGCCGCACGGACATGCGGATTCGGGACGGCGAGGTCTATGTACTGGAAACCAATACCATCCCCGGCATGACCGCCACCAGCCTGTTCCCCCAGGCGGCCCAGGCCATGGGCCTGGAATTCCCGGCCCTGCTGGACACCTTGATTAAGCTGGCATTGGAATGAGATGTTGAGGGGAGGGTCGGGGGAGCGGTGGCTCCCCCGTCCTCCCCTCAAACTCCCCTCCCAACCCCCTTTAAGTGGCTCGGGGAAGGCGGGGCCAAAGGCCCCGCCTTCCCCCGAGCCAAATTTAAACTTAAGGGATTGGGGGAGGGGGTAAGGGCCTGCGGCCCTTACCCCCTCCCCCAAAATCCCATTTCCTCAATTACAGCGGCGTCTGGGCGAGTAAGGGGTGGGTAGGCTCCCTTTCTCTGAGAGCCGCAATTTGGTCACCTCGGCTCTGATCTGGGCCAACTCCTCGCTTTGTTGGCTGTTCTCGGCTTTTACCTGGGCCAACTCAGCCCTTAAGGTGTTATCTTCGGCCTGTAGCCGGGCGCTTTCAGTGCTCAGCGCCCCATTCTCCGCTTTTAACTGAGCAACTTCAGCCTTGAGGGCGTTATTTTCGGCCTCCAGATCGGCCTGCCGGGCCTGGGCCTCTGGGGCATATTGATCTAAGGGCGGCAGGGGCCTGCCGGTCTTCAGCGGGGCCAGGGGGTCTGGGACCACGGCGTCCAGGGGGTTCTCCGTCACCACGGCGTCTAGAGGGTTCTCCCCGATGGTGCTGCGTTTGGCCATTTTACCGACTCCCTTCTTGGTTGATGATTTCCTGGGCCAGGGCGCGGTAATCCGCGGCCCCGGCGCTTTTGGAGTCATACTGGGTGATAGGCTGGCCGAAAGAGGGGCATTCGGCCAGGCGGATGTTTTCCCGGATGACCGTGTGGTAAACCAGGCTGCCGGAACGCTGCCGGAGTTGTTCCACCACCTCCCGGGCATGGCGGGTGCGGCTGTCCACCCGGCAGGCCAGGATGCCGGAGACCTTGAGCTTGGGGTTGAGGCGGTCTCTGATCACTTCCACCGTGTGGAGTAGCTGGGCCAGGCCGCCCAGGGCCATGACATGGGCCTCCACCGGCACCAAAAGCTCTCGGGCCGCGGCCAAAGCATTGATGGTGAGGACCCCCAGGGTGGGGGGACAGTCGAAAAAGATGTAGTCCCAGCGCTCCGGCGGGAGGCGTTCCAGGTGGCGGCGGAGGATGGTTTCCGCCCCCACTTCTCCGGCCAGCATTTTTTCCACCCCCACCAGCCAGGCGGAGGAGGGCACCAAGTCCACCCCCTTAACTCCGGTGGGGTGGATAATATCTTCCAGGCCGGCGTTATCCGCAAAGACCGCCAGCACCCCCTTGCCGGCCTCCTTGATGCCGAACCAGGCCGTGGCGGAATGCTGGGGGTCCAGGTCCACCATGAGGACGCGGCGGTCCTTCTCGCCCAGGGCAGCAGCCAAATTCACGCTGGTGGTGGTTTTGCCGGTTCCCCCTTTTTGGTTGGCTATGGCAAAAGTCCTCATAGGCCCATTCCCCCCCCATATAAAAAATGGTCCTTCTTTATCAAAGGGGCACTTCCTTCCCATTATTGCCGGCCCCCTAGCGCCAGGGTTTTGCGAGGCGAAAATATAAAAGCCCTAACGCTGATAAGGCCTAGGGCAGGCCCTGAGGCCTCACGGAGGCCGGAACCTCGGGTTTTCGGCACTAAAAACAGCCTCAAGACCGCGGCCTTCCGGTCCAGGTTAGGCTCATCTTCACCATGCCACAGGGGAAAGGGTATGTCAATCTTAAGGCAAAGCCGGTACTGCCGGCCTTTAACGCGTCTGGGGGACCAGCCGGAAGCCTGGGGGTGGGAGATTTAAAGGGGAGTGACCGCGTTCCCTATCCCTGGCGTCTATAAGGCCGCCCAGGGGACCTAGGGCATGAGGCTGTTATCCGCAAGGTATCTTAACGGGAAAGTCTCTTTTGCCACTTCAAAGAAAGAGGGGACCGCCTTTATGGCCCAATACCCGAGGATTTTTCGCTAAACCGCCGGGGAACATGCTAAAATGAGAAAAAAACGGCGTTCCTGGGGAAGGGACTATGCAGGAGTTTGCTTTAAGCGAGGCAGACCGCCAACAACTTGGTCTTTTAGGGATTACCGAAGCCCAGATTCGCCAGCAAATCGAGATTTTTAAGAGCCCTTCTTTTTACCTCTCTTTAAACCGGCCCGGCACCCCGGGTGACGGCATCCACCGGATTTCCCCCGAAGAAGGGGAAAAGTACCTCAGACTCCAGCAGGAGGCCGCCAGGGCGGGCCGGTTCCTGAAGGTCGTGCCGGCGTCCGGTGCCGCCACCCGCATGTTCCAGTCTCTTTTGCAAATCTATCAATCGGGTCCTGAAAAGAGCGAGGAGATTTCCCACAAAGCGAGCCAAGGGGACGCAACTGCCGGAAACTTGCTCAATTGTCTGGAAAAGATTCGCAGTTTTGCGTTTTTTGAGGATTTACAGGAGCGGCTGGCTCAAGATGGTCAGGCGCTGGAGGCCTTAATAGAACAAGGCTTATTTAGGAGGGTATTGGCATATCTCCTTACTGAGCGTGGCCTTAATTACGGCTCCCTCCCCAAAGGCCTTTTGAAGTTCCACCGTTATCCCTCCGGGGGCCGCACCGCCTTTGAAGAACACTTGGTGGAGGCAGCCCACTATGTGCGTGACGGGCACCACCGGTGCCGGGTGCACTTTACCATTGCTGCCGAACATGAAGCTGGATTTGTCCGTCTGGCCCAAAAAGTAATCCCCCTCTATGAGAAACAATATCAGGTGAAATATGTGATTAGTTTTTCTCCCCAAAAGCCTGCCACCGATACCGTGGCGGTGGATTTGGATAACCGTCCCTTTAGGGACAGGGACGGCCAGCTGCTTTTCCGTCCCGGAGGCCATGGGGCCCTTCTGGAAAACCTCAACGACCTTAAAGGAGATCTGGTTTATATCAAGAATATTGACAATGTGGCTCCTGACCATCTGCAAGAGCCAACTTTTTTCTGGAAAAAGGTTCTGGGCGGTTATCTAGTGGAGATCCAGGCCACTTTGCACGCCTATGTGCGGGGGTTGGAGGCGGACAGATATAAGGATAACTTCAATGATATCGAGACTTTTGCCAGGGAGAAACTTTTTCTTAGCTTTCCTTCGGGCTACGACCTCTGGCCTGCGGTGGAGAAAAAAAACTTTTTGCTTAAAAAGTTAAACCGTCCCATCCGGGTTTGCGGCATGGTTCCTAATGAGGGCGAACCGGGCGGGAGGCCCTTCTGGGTGGCCGGCCAAGATGGGACGCTTTCCTTACAGATTGTGGAACAGGCCCAGGTGGACCTTACCTCCCCGGAACAAAAGGCCCGGTGGGGCGCGTCCACTCATTTTAATCCCGTGGACTTGGTTTGTGCTTTACGGAATCAGGCCGGAGAGCCCTTTGATTTAAGGCAATATGTGGATCAGCAGGCAGTGTTCATTTCGCAGAAGTCCAAAGGCGGCATAATTATAAAGGCCCTGGAACTGCCGGGCCTGTGGAACGGCTCCATGGCGGACTGGCTCACGGTTTTCGTCGAGGTGCCGCTAATCACTTTTAATCCGGTGAAAACCTTGGATGATTTACTGAGGCCGGAGCACCAGCCTAAACCATAAAGCCGGGATGAAGCCAAGGTCTCAACTCTTGACGGATTTTGCGGTAATTTTTTACTCTGCCATTTCTGCCGCTCTCCTCTTTAAATTCATTTCCAAACGCCCGTTTGTTTTTTCTTTTTCAACCTCACCGCCCATTTTCTTCAAGTTTTTTCCACCCATTTATAGCGTTTTCACCTAGTTATTTATCCCAACCCCCACCAAAGGAAGATGGTACCCGAAACGCTACCTGAAAATAAAAAAGGTTAGCTTCATCAGCTAACCCCTTAATTTATCTGGTGGGCCGTCGGGGGCTCGAACCCCAAACCTAGTGATTAAGAGTCACTTGCTCTACCAATTGAGCTAACGGCCCCGACTCTCTTTTTTACCAGCGGGGCCGGGGCCTGTCAATATTTTATAGGGCGGCCGGCAACCCGGCAACGGCTGGCGGCGGGGAATTTCCTTGACCTTAAGTGAAGTTATGACATAAATACTAGGGAAAAATTCGTCTGGAAAAGATGCTTATGGCTGCTGGCGCCCCGGGGGCATTGGCCGGTTTGCTTTCGCCTCTGTCTTTATTGCTCGCCGGCCTGATCCCCTTCCTGGTGGGGACCCTTCTGGCCGGGGTGGCCGGGTTTGAAGTGCGCCTTAAGATAGTTGGAGCCGGCGCCCTGGCGGTGGCGGCCCTGATCCTGGCTGCCGGCGCCAGCCGTCAGGCCTTCAGCCCCGGGGCGGGGCGGTGGCCTACCTGGGGAAGCCGGTCGCTGGTCGGGGCGGGGCGCCTGGCCTACGGATCCCTGACCCTGGCGGCTTTCTTGGGGCTGCTCTTACAATTTGGCTGGCATACCGGCGACCTTACCATTCCTTTAGGGGGCCTGGGGATCCTGGGGGGTTATTTCTATTTCGCCCCACCCCTGGCCTGGCACCGCCGGGGCTGGGGAGAGGCGGTGGGCGGCCTGTGTTTCGGCCTGCTGCCGGTGGTCAGCGGATTTTACCTGCAGTGCGGCCATCTGGTGACCGAGGTGCTGCTTTACGGCTTGCCTCTCACCTTTGCCGCCTTTAACCTGTTTTTGCTTCAAGGGTTTCCCAACCCCCAACAGGAGGCCCAGCCCCAACGCCACAACCTGGCTGAGATACTGGGACCGGCGGCGGGAGCCCTGATCTATACCCTGGTCAATATCTTAACCATAACCGGGTTGGTGTTTTGCCTGTTCTTGCCGCCGTCGCCGCTGCCCTTGAGGGGCGGGTTGTGGCTGCTGCTGCTCCTGGCCATAGTTAACCAGGAGCTCATCAAACGCAAAGCCTATCGTCAGGAAAGCCGGCTTAAGCTCCTGGGCCGGCTCACCCTGACCTTGCACCTGAGCATGGGCCTGATGTTTACCCTGATGCTCTGGCGGAGGTTGTAGCAGGAGGTGCAATTTGGGGGGGGGGGGGGGGGGGGGGGGGGGGGGGGGGGGGGGGGGGGGGGGGGGGGGGGGGGGGGGGGGGGGGGGGGGGGGGGGGGGGGGGGGGGGGGGGGGGGGGGGGGGGGGGGGGGGGGGGGGGGGGGGGGGGGGG
>JAUXZG010000147.1 GCA_030694005.1 Desulfobaccales bacterium
GGTGAGGCAGGGGTCCAGGTCGCACACCTGTTCTCTTTTGTGGAGGTAGGCCCCCCATTCCACCCCGTAGGGGCCGATGCGGCGAGGATCGTCGGCGCCGATGAGGGCGATGCTGGGCACGCCCAGGGCCAGGGCCATGTGTAAGGGGCCGCTGTCGTTGGCCACCAGCAGGCGGCATTGGTTGAGCAGGGCGGCCGTCGTGAGCAGGGAATAACTTCCCCCGGTGACCAGGGTAGGACCGGACATCCGGGCCGCCAGGTCTTCCGCAATCTGCCGGTCCTGGCGGCCGCTGATGATGAGCAAAGCCGCGCCATAAGCCTCATAGAGAAAATTACCCAAAGCCGCAAAAGATTTAGCCGGCCACCACTTGTAGGGATCGGAGCCGGTGGGATGCAGGGCCAGCAACAAAGGGGGCGGCGCACCGAAATGGTGGGCCAGTAAAGCCTCAGTCCGCGTCGTCTCCTCCGGCGGCAAAAAGAGGTCCATTTTTTTGTCCTGGGTGTCGGCCCCCAGGAGGCGGACAAAGTTCAGGCGGCGTTCGATGGCATGTTCATAAGTGTCCCCGGCCTTAACCCGCCCAGAATAGGCAAAAGCAAAGGGACTGTACGCCGACCCGATAATAAACGGGCTGCCCGTGCGATAAGCCAACATGGTGGCCTCCGGGTCATTGCCATGCAGGATGATGACCAGATCGTATTCCCTTTGGCGCAGTTGTCTGGCCAGGGGGACAAGCCGCCAGTTCCGGCCGGGATAGGCCCATAGTTTATCTACATAAGGGTTATGGGCCAAAAGCGCCCCATATTGCCGGTGGCCCAAGACCTCCAGGCTCCAGGAAGGGAAGCGCTCTTTGAGGGCCCGGATGGCCGGGGTGGAGAAAAGGGTGTCCCCCAGGCCGGTGGCGCTGATCAAGAGCACCCGCCGGATCTTGTCGGGCTCCAACCAGGACAAGGCCAGAGGCGGGCGCCAAAACGCCTTATGGCGCAAATATTTTTTCGCCAACCACATCAATAAGTTATGCCACATAACCTACCTTCGCAGAATGTGGTGGGGGGAGGGGGTAAGGGCCCACCGGCCCTTAGTCCCCTCCCCCAACTTCATCATACACTTTCTCCAGCGTCCGGGCGATCTTCTCCCAGGAAAAGTTGGTCAGGGCCCATTGTCGTCCCTGTTGTCCCAGTTTTTTTCTCTGGTCCTCATCCTTGAGGAGAAAGACAATTTTTCCCGCCAGTTCTTGCGCATCGTCTTTTTTTTGTAAGAGCAAGCCGTTTTGCCCATCCCGGACAATTTCCGGAATCCCTCCCATACGGCTGGCGATGACGGGCAGGCCCGCGGCCGCGGCCTCTAAGAATACCAATCCCAGCCCCTCCTCTATCTGGGAAGGCCCTACAAAGATGTCGCCCAAAAGGTAGGTGAGGGGCATCCGCGCCGGCGGGATAAAGCCGGTGAGCACCACGCGGCCGCCGGCCTTATCAAGTTGCCGGCGCAATTGCTGAAAAAACCGCGTCTGGCGCATGGTGCGCCCCCGGCCGTACTCCGTCCCCCCCACCAGCGCCAGTACGGTCCCAGGCGCCTCCTGCCAGACCCGCTCCATGGCGGCCAATAAGATATGCACTCCTTTGCTTTCCCTCAGTTTGCCCACAAACAGGACGGTGGGCTCGTCGGCGATTTGGTATTGTTCCCTGACGCCGCGCCTCTCGTCCTCATGGTCCCAAAGGGAGAGGAAGGACTCGGGATCCACGCCGTTATACACCACCCGGTGTAAGGCGGCCCCCAGACCCAGCCGGTCTCTTTCCCTCTCCAGGACAAACCGGCTGCAGGCCACAAACCCCGCCACCGGCATAGGCGTGCCGGGCAGCGGTCTTTCCCTTTTGCCCAGGGAATTGTAAAGGTTGTGCATGTGCAAGATGATGGGAATCCCGGGCGGCAGACGGCGCTTAAGATACAGGGCCAGCAGGGGCCGGTTATGCACATGAACTAAAGCGGGACGCACCTGCCCGATGATTTGCGCCACCTGGCGGTCGTAAAAGGGAAAATATTGCCGATAACGGCGGTATAACCACCCACGCCAGCCGGCTAGGGGGATGCGGCGATATTCCACCTGGCCGCGCTCTTCTCGTGGGGGCAATTCCGGATCTGCGGGACAGATGACCAGCGGGCGCCAGTCAGTCAAACGCCTGGCCACCTGGTCGATGAACAGCTCCGCCGCCCCGCCCCGGATGGGAGGGATGGGATAGAGCTCCGGGCCCACTAACACCACGGATCGCATAGAATGCTCTGGGATGGAGAGATGTGGGTGAAAAGGCCAAGGGGCATAGCCCCCCTTACAATCCTCCCCCACACCCCCTCCCCCAATCCCATATGGGGTTTTGGGTGTGAAGGGGGTAGGGGGAAGGGAGGGGCGACCCGGCGGGTCGCCCCTATCCCCTAAACCTCCCTCCGACATATTAGTTTAGGGTCTGGCTTAAGTAAATATGATTAATGGTAGATTTATTGGGCGTTAAAAAAATGCCGGGCCTGGCCTGGTGCCCCGGGCCATCCCCCAAGAAAGGCCTGACCCCGAGAAGGGGTGCATAACGACATCTCCTAAGAACCCCGTTTTCATAAATTTCTTGACACTAACCCCAGACTTTGTAATATGCTTCACAATGGTTTTATTCCCGGGGAAGTACCCAACCGTCGTAAACCAAATATCCTCAAGGAGGTAGTAGTTTATGGGTAAGATTCCTGCTGATTATTTGCCCCCGAAAGAACTATGGCCCAATTATACCGCTCCCGCGGAGTTTCAGGTGCCGGCCCAGGTCAACCTCGCCGAATTTTTGCTGGACCGGCATGTGAAAGAGGGCCGGGGGGACAATGTGGCCATCCTGTTTGCCGATCAGAAAATCACCTTTAAGGAATTAATGGCCCAGGCTAACAAATTTGCCAATGTCCTTAAGCAGTTGGGGGTGGAGGCCCAGGATCGGGTGGGTATCCGCATGACCAACACCCCGGATGCGGTGGCCATCAACTTCGGCATCCAGAAACTGGGCGCCATCCCGGTACCCGTTTCCCCCTTGTGGGCTAGAGAAGAAGTGGCCTTTACCCTGAACAACGCGGAATTCGCCGCCTTCGCGGTGAGCTTTCCGCTGTTGGGCGTGGTGGATGAAGGTAAACACGAATTCGAGTTCCCCACCAAGATCATCGCCGTGGGCGGCAAACCCGAAGACGTAGAGGCCAAGGGTTATTATTCCTTTGCCAAGCTCATGGGGCCCGCTTCAGACCAGTTCACCAATGTCATGCTGGGTCCGGACGACATCGGGGTCATCCTGTACACTTCCGGCACCACCGGCCAGCCCAAGGGTTGCGTGCATTTTGTCAAAGAGGTGTACGTCGAGTCCCAATTGGTCAACAAATATGTTTATAAGATGGGCCCCGGCGACGTCCTGGGCGGTTCCGCCCCGGTGTCCTTTGCCGCGGGCTACGGCACCTTCTGCCTCATCCCCTTTGCCGCCGGCGCGGCCATCTCGCTTTTGCCCAGGTTCACCCCGGACGACATGATGGCCACCATCCAGAAGCACAAGATCACCGTGGTCACCGGTCTGCCCACCGCTTACCGCAAGCTCCTGGAAATGCCCAACTTCGGCGATTACGACATCAGCAGCGTGCGCATGTACACCACCGGCGGCGACGCCTTGACCGGCAAGACCCTGGCCATGTGGCAGGCCAAAACCGGCAAACCCATCTGGGAAGGCCTGGGCGCCACGGAGATGGTCCACCTGGTCACCTCCAACACCATGAGCGACATCCCCATGCCCGACTCCATCGGCCGGGCCCTGCCCGGCTTTGAGATCAAGGTCATCCGGGAAGACGGTTCCGACGCCGGCCCCAACGAAGTGGGCAGCATGCTGGTGAAAGGCCCCACCGGCACGGTTTACTGGAAGCCCTATGTCCAGGAAAACAAGCTGCTCAAAACCATGAAGAAGGGCATCAAAGACGGCTACAACATGATGGGCGACGCCGTGCTCATGGACAAAGACGCCTTCATCTTCTTCCAGGCCCGGGAAGACGACATGATCAAGTCTTCCGGCTTCCGGCTGGCCCCCACGGAGATTGAAGACGCCATCATCCGCCACCCGGCGGTGCGGGATAACGCCGTGGTAGGTATCCCGGACGAAATCCTGGGTCAGAAGGTGGTGGCCATGGTGGAACTGGAGCCCGGCCACAGCCCCTCCCAAGACCTGGCCAACGACGTCATCAAGTCCACCCTGGACCTGCTGGCCAAATACAAGCTGCCCCGGGAAGTGGTGTTTACCAACATCCCGCGCACGCCCACCGGCAAGATCCTCAAAAAGGACCTCCGGCGCTTGTATCCCACTTACCCGGATAAGTTCATGCCCAAGATCTAACCAAATAGGCAAAACCCTCCGGGGGCGGCCTCCGCCCCCGGAGACCTTCTCTGCTGCTGTCCTCTAATTCCTGACCAGCCGCTTTTTGCCTTTGACTTTGACTCCCACTGTGTTAAATAATATGCGGCCCGCAAAAGAGGAGGGATAAGTTTGCCTAATGTAGTGGTGGTGGGCACCCAATGGGGCGACGAAGGCAAGGGCAAGGTGGTCGACCTGTTGACGGAGCAGGCCCAAATGGTGGTGCGCTATCAGGGAGGCAATAACGCCGGCCATACCCTGGTGGTGGGGGGTGAAAAGTTTATCTTCCACCTGATCCCTTCCGGGATTCTCCATGCCGGCAA
>JAUXZG010000148.1 GCA_030694005.1 Desulfobaccales bacterium
CCATAGTGAAATAAATATAGTTGGCGGTGAAATCAGATATATTATTGAAGAAAAGACGAAATTAAGGGAGAAAATTGTTAATATTATAGGGAATAGTATTTAATAGAATGCGGTTAAACCGAGTAGGGCCATTAACTTTACCATCATAGTTAATCATTGTAAGTGTAGGAATAAGGAAGGGAAATCTGGCGATAACTTGCCATTACCAACACCTTGAAATAAATTTCGATATGAGGCTGATAGTTTTATATTTTTGATTTAGTTCTATCAACCACCTACCGTCGAACTTTATCTAAACTTAAACTCCCCCCGGCCCAGGAGGTCATGGAGGTGGACGATGCCTAAGACCTTCTGCTTGTCGTCCACCACGGGCAGGACGGTGATGGCGTGGTGTTCCATGAGTTCCAGGGCCTGGGAGGCCAGGGCCCCGGCGCCGATGGTGCGGGGCCGGGGCGTCATCACCACCCCGGCCTTTTTCTCCAGGACATTCCCCCATTTTTTCAAGGCCCGGCGCAGATCGCCGTCGGTGATGATGCCTTTTAAGGTGCGCCGCCGGTCCACCACCAGAGTGGCCCCCATTTTCTTGTCATCCATTTCCCGGATGGCTTGCTCCATAAGGTGATCAGAAAAGGTAAAGGGAATTCGCGCCCCCGTGAGCATCACCTCGGAGATGGCCACCGACAGGCGCTCCCCCAAACTTCCCCCAGGGTGAACCCGGCGGAAATCGCCGGCCTTGAAACCTCTCTTGGTAAGAAGCACCACCGCCAGGGCATCTCCCATGGCCAGCATGGCGGTGGTGCTGGCGGTGGGGGCCAGACCCAGGGGGCAGGCCTCCCGGGGCACCCCGGTGTCGATGGCCACCTGGCTGTGGCGCGCCAGGGTGGAATGAAGCCGGCCCGTAAAGACAATAACCGGGACCTGAAGGCGCGCCAGGCTGGGCAGCAGGAAGGTGAGTTCCTTGGTTTCCCCGCTGTTGGAGAGAGCCAACACCACGTCCTGGGAAGAGACCATCCCCAGGTCGCCGTGCATGGCTTCCACCGGGTGGAGGAAAATGGCCGGGGTGCCGGTGGAGTTGAAGGTGGCCACTATTTTGCGGGCCACAATCCCGGATTTGCCCACCCCGGTGACAATGACCCGGCCTTTGGCGCGGTAAATCAGGTCCACCGCCTTGATAAAAGCGGCGTCCAGCTTCTTAATGAGGGTGGCCAGGCCCTCGGCTTCGATGGTCAAGACTTCCCGGGCCAGGTCCAGAAGTTTGCCGGCCATGGCCTTCCCTTTAATCCTCCGCCACGGGTGTCAGGTTGCGGCCCACCATAATGCGGTCTTTACCCCGGCCCTTGCTGTAAAACATGGCCCTATCAGCCATCATCAGCAGGGTCTCCCGATCCTGGGCGTCTTCCGGCAGGGTGGCGACGCCATAACTGGCGGTGAGCTTAAGATTGATCCCCTCATCTTTTAGGTAACGGGCCGCGTTGACGGCCTGGCGCAGCTGGCGGGTTAACTGCAGAGCTTTTTTCTGAGAGCACCGGGGCAGAAGGACGATGAACTCATCGCCGCCATAACGCACCAGGCTGTCGTCGGGCCCCAGCCCGGAGTTGATCACCAGGGCCACCTCGGCCAGGACCTTGCTGCCCAGAAGATGGCCGTGGGTATCCACCACGGCCTTGAAATTATCCAGGTCCATAAACACCATGGAAAATTCCCGACCATGATCCTTAATATCAGGAATGAGACGGTCCAGTTTCCGGATGAGATAGCGGGTGTTGTAAAACCCGGTGACATCGTCAATATAGGAACTGGCCTGGAGCTTCTGAAAGTTACGCACGTTGTCCACCGCAATGGCCACATAGTCCGCCAGGATGGCCAGGTGGGGCAGGTATTTTTCCATAAAATATTTCTCATCCTCCACATTGACCACTTCAAAGACGCCGATGACCTCTCCCCGCACCAAAAGGGGCAGGGCGATGATGGAGTGGGTGTCAAAGCCGGTGGCCGCATCGGCCCGGGCGGAAAAGCGGGGATCCTGATCCGCCTCTTGAATGAATATGGGCTGGCCGGTTAAGGCCACGGTGCCGGCAATCCCTTCTCCCAACTTCAGGCGGATACCCTTCAGCTTTTCCGGGTCCACGCCCACCACCACCGCGAAGTAGAGATCCTGGGTCTGAGGGTCTAAAAGCAACAGGGACCAGTTGCGAGCCGGAAGGATGGTCTTGATGCGCTCTAAGATTTCGGTGAGCAGGGTTTCCATGTCATAGACGCGCACCAGGGCCTTGGAAAATTCGATACAGGCCAGCAGGCGGTTCATCTGCCCGGTGTCGGCCAAGGTATCCATAAAAACCTCTTTTACCCCTTAAGGGCCTGCTTTTGAAAAGATTCTATGGCCAACCGTGCGATATTGCAAGGAGTTTGTGGGGGAGGGGAAGGGGTGCGCCGGGAGATGTCCTTTATACCGCTACTTGCCTTTTGGCCGGAGATGATTATGTTAAGGAAAATTCGCCGGGGCGGTGGCCCCCACCGCAGTCGCCGGCTTAGTTAAGGAGAGGCCTTTATGTCTGTAAAGATCTGCTGGCTGGATGATCTGGCCAAGGCGCAGGAAGTCGCCCGGCGGACCAACCGCCCTATCCTGCTGGATTTTTTTAACCCCAATTGACTGGGCTGCCAACAGATGGGTGCAGTTACGTACCCGGACGAAAAAGCCGCTAAATTTATCGACCTGAACTTCATCCCGGTCCAGATCCCCACCAGCAATGAGGCGCTGATGGCGAAATATGTGGTGAAATGGACCCCCACCTTGCTGGTGCTGGATGCGGACGGCCGGGAGCATTACCGGGCCGTGGGCTTCTTTACCCCGGACGAATTGATCGCCTCTTTTATGGTGGGTAAAGGCCACTGGTATCTGGATAACGAACAATTCCCCGAGGCTAAGGGCATGTTCGAAGAGGTGCAGGCCGTTTATCCGGAGAGTGAAGCCGCGGCAGAGGCCCTCTTCTTTAACGGGGTAACCCGTTACAAGATGACTCACGACCCCAAGGTTTTGAGAGAGGCCCACGATAACTTGAACGCCAAATTCCCCAAAAGCATGTGGACCAAACAGGCGGCCCACTACCGCCTGATTAGCAAGTGAGAGGTGTTCTTGGGGGGAGGGCAGGGACCTCAGGTCCCTGGCCCTCCTCCCAAAACCACCCTTTCAACAACCTCAACCAAAGGGTGCAGCTATGGAAGTAAAAGTGGGGCAAGGCGTCTTGGAGATTGTGGAAGGGGACATCACCCAGCAGGATACCGAGGCCGTCGTCAATGCCGCCAATACCTCCCTTCTGGGCGGGGGCGGAGTGGACGGCGCCATCCATCGGGCCGGGGGGCCCCAGATCCTGGAAGAATGCCGCCAGATCGGCGGCTGTCCCACCGGCGAGGCCCGCATCACCACCGGCGGCAACCTGAGGGCCAGATATGTTATCCACACCGTGGGCCCTGTCTATCGGGACGGGCTACATCGGGAGCCGGAGCTGCTGGCCTCCTGTTACCGGGAGAGCCTGAAAATGGCCTCGGCCAAAGGCATCAAGACCGTGGCCTTCCCCTCCATTTCCACCGGAGCTTATGGTTACCCCATGGAGGCGGCGGCCAGGATCGCGCTTAAGACCGTAAAAGACTACCTGGCGGAGCATCCGGAAATCCAGCGGGTGCGCTTCGTGCTCTTCGGGCGGCCGGCCTATGAGGTCTATGAGAAAGCCTTAAAGGAATCATTTAAATGACAGAGATCGTGGGGGGGGGGGGGGGGGGGGGGGGGGGGGGGGGGGGGGGGGGGGGGGGGGGGGGGGGGGGGGGGGGGGGGGGGGGGGGGGGGGGGGGGGGGGGGGGGGGGGGG
>JAUXZG010000155.1 GCA_030694005.1 Desulfobaccales bacterium
AGTCCCTGCCCTCCCCCCACACCCCCCTCCCAACCCGCTTAAGGTAGCCGTGTAAGTCGGGGCCTTTGGCCCCGACTTACACGGCTACAAAAAACCCTGAAGGGATTGGGGGTGGGGGTTTGGGGGAGGGGGTAAGGGCCCACCGGCCCTTAGCCCTCTCCCCCAAATACTCATAATTCAATCATGCGCTGGCGGCGACTTGGATGGGCCTTATTACTGATGATTCTCCTGGCCGGGGTGGGTTGCGGTCCTGCCCCTGGGGATCCCATCATCGTTTTTTGCTCCCCGGACTCTCCCCGGATGCGCCAGGCGCTGGAGGGGTTGAAGACCGACCTGGGACCGGGACCCCTGGAAGTGGTCTGCATCCCGGAATTCGGGGAGAAGGGACAGGAGGAGTTACGCCGCCTCCGCCGGCTTCGGCCCCGGCTGTGGGTGGCTCTCGGGACCCCGGCCTTAATAAGGCTGGCCCCGGTGGAGAAATCCATTCCGGTGGTTTTCGCCCTGGTGGCCAATCCCTTTTTCACCGGCGCCGCTTATGAGCCGGAGCATCCCGAGATTCACCAGGAAAATATTACCGGGATTTTTTCCCCGCCGCCTCTGGCCCCGGCTTTGGAACGGGGGGCGGCTCTTTTAGGGCCGGGCGCCTGGGGCCTGCTTTATGACCCCCAAGACGGGACGGCCGTGGAGCTGGCGGCCCGTTTTCTTAAAGAGGCCCCGGGCTTCGGGATCACGCCCCTCATCGCGGCCGGCACGGACGCGGCCAGCGATCTTAAAGGTCTTAAAGGCTTGCTTGCCCGGGGTGCCAGGGTGATTTATCTGCCCCCCACCTTAAGCGCCCCGCGTTATGCCGAGACCTTGCTGGCCTGGGGCCGGGAGCTTAAAGTCATGGTGGTGAGCGGCCATCCGGAGGTGCCCACCAGGGGGGCGGTGTTATGGGTGACTCTGGACTATCGCCGCCTGGGAGAAGAAGCCGCGGCTTTGGCCCAGCGGGTCCTGAAGGGCGAGGCGCCGGCCAGGATTCCCCTCGTAGAAAGCACGCCGTTGCGGATTGAGGTGGATGAGGCTCTGTTGGGTCGTTGGAGCGGGTATCCGCCGGCAGAGCAATATTAAGGCAATTTATGGCTGGTGATAGGCAACATATACTGCCAAGATTTTTGCTAAAAGGATTTGCCAGTCGCATCCATGGGAAAGAGATATACACATGGGTATATCTAAGGAAAGGTGCGATTTTTGAAGCGAATATTAATAAAATTGGCATAGAGAAACATTTTTATGGAAGAAAAGGAGAATTTCGTGTCGATGCCGAAATCACGGATTTTGAAGGAGAATATGCACCACTCTTGGATGAACTGAGAGATAGCCAAGGGCAAGTTGAAATATATAATCAAAGGATAGCTAACTTAATTACACATTTTGTCACACGAACAAAGCATCTTAGAGATTCATATATTGAATCCGTCGAATACCTTAGTGAAAAGATCGAGGAATACTTTTCCGATCCTGAGAATACTAAAGCAGCCATTTTTAGTCAACCAGAGATAATGAGAGCTTCCATTGAAAAAGGATTCAAAGACTTTCCAGTTCTGCAACCTTATAAAGACTTTTTGTACCCATTACTACCATATCTGCTAAACGCTTTCTTAGAAACTCACAAGACAGAGATACAAAAGATTCGCCAGGACTTTTTCAAAGACATTAGGAACAATATATTACCAAAGGCAACAGTAGAAGGTCATATAAAGGGATTATCCCAAGGACTTATTCCAGAGCCAAGGGTGCAGGATTATCTTCTTTTACGTTGGTTCGTAATTAACTGCCGCAATCCATTAATACTCGGTGATATAGGATGCCTGTTTGAGACTAAGGGAACAAGAAGGTTCAAACCCATAAATTCTCATGATGATGAGATAATAAATATATTTTTGCCGATTTCAGATAAGCAGATATTAATTGGGACATCGCTTTCTAATCCTCCTCAGATAAATCTAAATCTTATAAACACAGCGATTGCCAAATGTAGTAGAGAATTCTTTATTTGCTCTGAGCAAAACAAGGAAATAGCCTCTTTGATTTCCTTGCTAGGGAAAGAAGCAGAAATGATGAGCAAAGAAGAAATAGAAAATATAGTAAATAAAATAATCATTAAACTTAGAGTCAAGTAAATACGTTTTTGAAATTTATGCAGATAGCTTGGCAGGAGGCTTTTTATGACCTCGTCCCCCAAGTTGGACCCGGCCGCGTGGCAGCCGGAGATCGCCATCGTCCCTTACCGTCTGGATAACGGCCTCAGCCTTTTTGTGTTGCCGGATCCCCGCTTGCCCATAGTATCCTTGCAGGTGCACTATAAGGTGGGGTCCCGGCATGAACTCCCCGGCATCACCGGCATTTCTCACCTCTTTGAACACCTGATGTTCAGGGGGACGGAAACCCTGGGGCCGGAGGAGTTCTCCCGTATCCTGCAAGCCAAAGGCGGCGAAATCAACGCCTTCACCACCCGGGATCATACCTCCTACTTTGAGAACTTGCCCGCCGAGCACCTGGAGCTTGGACTCAGCCTGGAGGCCGACCGCCTTAAGAACCTGAAACTGGACGACGAGAATTTTCAGCCGGAGCGGCAGGTGGTCATCAGCGAAAGGAAGCTCAGGTCGGTGGACAGCCCCTTCGGGTTGGTAACGGAGCAGTTGTTTGCCGCTGCCTACACCCAGCACCCTTATCAGTGGCCGGTTATCGGTTGGGACCAGGACCTAAGGCGCCTGACCCTGAAGGATTGTCTTACTTACTACCGGGCCTATTACCACCCCGGCAACATGGCGGTGGTGGTGGCCGGAGATGTGATCCCCGAGGCCGCCCGGGATTTGGTTGACCGGTATTTCGGGGACATCCCCAGTCCTGGGCCGCCCCCGGCGATCCAGGTCCAGGAGCCTCTCCAACGGGGAGAGCGCCGGGCCGTGGTTAAAAAGGTCTCCCAGGTGGAGGCTTTGTTCGCGGGCTACCATATCGTGGGAATGGACCACCCGGACATTTATCCCTTGAACTTACTGGGTCTCATCTTATCCGGGGGAAAATCCTCCCGGTTTTACCAGGAGTTTGTCCGGGTGGGAAAGACCGTAGAGCTGGACGTGGAGCTGGCGCCTTTGCCCTTCTCGTCTGAGGACCCGGACCTGCTGGTGATTGCCGCAGTAGCCGTCCCCGGGCAGCCCCTGGTAAAATTAGAGGAGGAGCTCTGGGCCGCTCTTAACCGCCTTCAGACCGAAGGGGTAACCCCGGCGGAATTGGCCCGGGCCCAAAAAATCCAGAGAGCCCAGATGGCCCGCAATTTGATGCACAATTTTTACCGGGGCCTGCTGGTGGGCCTGTTCCACCTGAAGACTTCAGATGCGGCCCGGGTCAATAAACTGCTCACTTTCTTTGAAGCGGTCACCACCGAGGACATCCAGCGGGTGGCCCAAACCTACCTCCGGGAAGACAACCGCACCACGGTGATCCTGAAACCCGTCTCCCCGGGGGAAAGCCAGGCCCTGGGGGAGTTGGCCTAAAATGACGGTTCAAAGTTCAAAGTTCAAGGTTCAAGGTTTTAAAATCCAAAAAACCTTTGAACCGCCATCTCTTTGAACTTTGAACTTTGAACCTTGAACTTTGAACTTAATAGAAGGACGCTATCATGGCAAATTACCTCCCCGAAATCCACCAGGCCACCTTGCCCAACGGCATGAATCTCCTGGGGGTGGAGTATGATCGGGTGCCCTGGGTGAGTATTATCTTTATGGTCAAACGGGGGTCTGAGGCTGATCCGGTGGGCAAGGCCGGGGTGGCCGATTGGACCGCGGAGTATCTTACCCTGGGCACGGCCCGGCGCCAGCAACTGCAGTTGGCCCAGGACATTGAATCCCGGGGGGCCACGCTTGCGGCCCGGGGTGGTTGGGATGCCACCTTGATCTCCCTGGAAGGTCTGGCGGAAGATTTCCCGGAGCTTTTGGCCACCCTGGCCGAAATCGTCCAGGTGCCGGCGTTTGCCGAGGAGGAGTTTCCCCTGCTCAAGAAGCGCCGCCGGGCCGAACTGGTGCATATGTTGGACGATCCCCGGGAGATGGCCAACCTCCGTTTTTTGCGCCTCTTTTTTGGTGACGCGCCTTATGGCTGGCCGGTGCCGGGCGATCTCAAGAGTCTGGAAGCGCTGAGCCTTGATGATCTAAAAGAATTCTATCAACGTCAGTTTGCCCCCCAGACCTGCAGCCTAATGGTGGTGGGGATGGTGCCCTTTCCCCGCGTGGTGGAGGAGGCTGGCCGGCTCTGGGGCTCCTTTAAGGACACCGGTCCTCCCAGTCCTCCCTATACCTCGGCCCCTCAAGGGCTTTGCCCTCCCGGCATCTATCTTCTGGACCGGCCGGAACTGACCCAGAGTGAAATCCGCTTGGGCCACCTGGGGTTACCCCGCTCCCACCCGGATTTCTTCCCCCTGAAACTGGTAAATTACATCCTGGGAGAAGGCGGTTTTTCCTCCCGGCTCATGGGTCGTATCCGCTCGGATTTGGGCTGCACCTACGGCATCCGCAGCCACTTCCATTTCCGCCGGGCCCCGGGACCCTTTATCATTTCCACCTTCACCCCGGCGGTGCATACCGCCCTGGTGGTGAAAGAAATCACACAGGTGGTCAAGGAGCTCTGGGAGAAGGGGGTTACGGCCCAGGAGCTGGCCGAGGCCCAGAGTTACTATGTGGGCCATTTCCCTCTGGGGCTGGAGACACCCCGGGGCTTAGGGCGCCAATTGATTCTCATGGATCTTTACGACCTGGGCCGGGACTATCTGAAAAATTATTGTGAGCAAATCCAGGGAGTCACTTTGCAGGCCGCGGCCCAGGCGGCTCAGGCGCATCTCAAGCCCGAGGACCTGGTAACCCTAATTATGGGGCCCGCCTCCCAATGCGCCGAGGCCCTGGAGGAGTTGGGGCCGGTGAAGATTGTTGACGAAATTTAGGTTACCAATTTTTTAGTTGACAAATTTTATGGGATGGTATGTGATAGGTTTGATATTGTGAAAAAAAGGGTAAACCCATTGTCATCGGGGATCACTTGAAAGAGGGAGGAAGTTTATGTCCAAAACCCCATTGTTGGACCAACTGGAAAGCGGCCCCTGGCCCAGTTTTGTCACGGACCTGAAGCGCATGGCCGCCAAAAAGCCGCAGGTAAAAGACCTTTTGGCCCAGTTGGAACGGTCTTACCAGGAAAAGATCACTCACTGGAAGCATGGCGGCATCGTCGGCGTCCTGGGCTACGGTTCGGGCATCATCGGCCGGTATTCCGACCTGGCGGAGACGTTTCCCGGGGTGGAACATTTCCACACCATGCGCATCAATCAACCCTCGGGCTGGTTCTACACCACCAAGGCCCTGCGGGGACTGTGCGACATCTGGGACAAGCACGGCAGCGGCCTCTTGAACATGCACGGCGCCACCGGGGACATCATCTTTCTGGGCACCCGCACCGAGAATTTGGAACCCTGCTTTGCAGAATTGACGGCAAACGGCTGGGACCTGGGCGGCTCCGGTTCGACCTTCCGCAGCCCCAGTTGTTGCTTGGGTCCGGCCCGGTGCGAATGGGCCTGCTATGACACCATGGAGGCCTGCTACGTGCTCACCCAGGAGATGCAGTTTGACATGCATCGGCCTTCCTATCCGTACAAGTACAAGCTGAAATTCTCCGGCTGCCCCAATGACTGCGTGGCCGCGGTGGCCCGGGCCGATTTGTCCATTATCGGCGTCTGGAAGGACGACATCCGCATCGACCAGGCTGCGGTCAAGGCTTACGCCGGGGGCGAACTGAAGCCCCGGGGCGGCGCCACCCCTTATGCCAAGCTGGACATCAAGGCCGATGTGACAGATTTGTGCCCCACCCATTGCATGAGCTATGACGGCAAGAAGCTTGCCATCGACAACCGGAACTGCAACCACTGCATGCACTGCATCAACCTGATGCCCCAGGCCCTGCGGCCCGGCACGGAAACCGGCGCCACCCTTCTTCTGGGATCCCATGCCCCCATCCTGGAAGGGGCCCAGCTTAGCTGGGTGATCCAGCCTTTCATAGTGATGGAGTCCCCCTATGACGAATTTAAAGAGTTGAACGTCAGGATCACAGAATGGTGGGCGGAACACGGCAAAAACCGGGAAAGGATAGGAGAGCTCATCCTGCGCCTGGGCATGCGGGAATTCCTGGAAGCCGCGGAGCTGCCGCCGGCGCCACAACAGGTCCGGATTCCCCGGGCCAACCCCTTCTTTTTCTGGCAGCAGTCCGACTTCGACGCCGAAGCCAAGGGCCGGAAGTACTATACTCGCGAAGGCTTTGACGTGGAATAAGGCCCCACCGCTGCATCTCGCTAATAAGGAGAAAGGATCATGAGCGAACGTAAAACTGATATTGGCCCGCCACACTACGAACAGTTCTTGCCGCCCATCATCAAGGAAAACTACGGCAAGTGGAAATATCATGAGATCCCCGAACCCGGCGTTTTGAAGCATGTATCCGAGACTGGGGCGGAGCTTTACTCCGTCCGGGCCGGAGCCGCCCGCCTGATCAGCACTGATTTCGTGCGGGAAGTGTGCGAGGTTGCCGACAAATTCTGCGACGGCTACCTGCGCTTCACCAGCCGCAACAATATCGAATTCCTGCTTACCGACAAGGGCAAGATCGCCGGCTTGAAGGCCGAATTGAAAAAGGCCGGCATCCCCATCGGCGGCACCGGCCATTCCGTGACCAGTATCATCCACACTCAGGGGTGGGTGCATTGCCACACCCCGGCCATAGACGCCTCCGGGCCCGTCAAAGCGGTGATGGACGATTTGTTCGAGTATTTCGGCACTCACAAGCTGCCGGCCCAGGTGCGCATCGCCCTGGCCTGCTGCATCAACATGTGCGGCGCGGTGCACTGCTCCGACATCGCCATGTGCGGCGTGCACCGCACGGCGCCCAAGATCATGCATGACAGGCTGCGCCACCTGTGTGAAATTCCCACTACCATCGCTTCTTGTCCCACCGGCGCTATTCGGCCCCACCCGGACAAGAGCCTGAAGAGCGTGAGCGTCAATGAACCCAAGTGCATGTACTGCGGCAACTGCTACACCATGTGCCCGGCCTTGCCCTGCTTCGACGCCGAAAAAGGCGGCATCGCCATCCTGGTGGGCGGCAAGGTGTCCAACGCCAAGTCAGCGCCGGCCTTCTCCCGGCTGGCGATACCCTATATCCCCAACAACCCGCCGCGCTGGCCGGAAGTCGTGGCCGCCATCCGCAACATCCTCATTAAGTACGCCGAAGGCGCCAACAAGTGGGAGCGGCTGGGCGAGTGGATCAATCGCATCGGTTGGGAAAAGTTTTTTGAGGTGTGCGACATCCCGTTCACCTTCCAGCATATTGACGACTATAAGTTTCAGGCGTATGATACTTATAGGACGTCAATGCATTTCAAATTTTAGGCAGGTGAAGTAAATGGCACTTTCAAAAGCAGAATTGGTGGAACACATTTACAAAATGGTGGAAGCCGCGTCGGGCAAAAGACAGCTCAAAGCCTCGGACCTATGGAAGGCCGTCCTCAAAGAGCACTCCGAGCTGGATAAAAAAGATGTCCAGACGGCCATCAAGGAACTGATCGATGGCGGTCGGTGTGTTTACACCTATTTCGGCGGCAGCTACGTGGAACTGCCCCGGGTGGAAGCGGCGGCCAAGAAAGGCTGATGACCCAGCCCTGTCCCCGGCTGCTGCTGGCAGCTCTCAGGGGTGGGGCCGGCAAGACCACCTTGACCCTGGGGCTCCTGGCCGCCTGGCGGGACCAGGGCCGGGTACTGGTACCTTTCAAAAAAGGCCCGGATTATATTGACCCGGCCTGGCACACCCTGGCTGCCGGGCGCCCCAGCCATAATCTGGACCCCTTCCTCATGGAGGGGGACCAGATTTTGGCGTTGGTGGCCCGCTACGCCTCCCAGGCAGACGGCCTCCTCATCGAAGGCAACCGGGGCCTGTACGACGGCCTGGACGCCCAAGGGACCTCCAGTACCGCGGAACTAGCCAAACTGCTGGCCACCCCGGTGGTGTTGGTGGTGGACTGCACCATGACCACCCGCACCGCCGCGGCCCTGGTGTTGGGTTGTCAACATTTTGACCCCCAGGTGCCCCTCCGAGGTGTCATCCTCAATCAGATCGCCCGGCCCCGCCACGAAGCCCTCATCCGCGCGGCAATCGAACGCTACTGTGGCATTCCGGTGCTGGGGGCCATCCCCCGCCTCAAGTGCACGGTTTTTCCGGAACGCCATATGGGCCTGGTGCCTCCCCAGGAACACGCCGCCGCCCAAAAGGCGGTGATCACCGCCCGGGATTTGGCCCAGAGGTACCTTGACCTGGACGGCCTCTGGCAAGTGGCCTGCCAGGCCCCTCCCCTACCCCAGGTTCCCCCTCTTTGGGAACAGAGGCCCGCGGCGGTTAACCGGGTGACCATCGGCGTCATCCGGGACTCGGCCTTCCAGTTTTACTATCCGGAAAATCTGGAGGCCCTGGAACGGGAAGGCGCGGTTTTGGTGGAGCTCAGCGCCCTGACGGACCCGATCCTGCCGCCGGACTTGGACGCCCTCTATATCGGCGGCGGTTTTCCCGAGACCCACGCCCTGGCCCTGTCCCAGAATGCCGGCTTCCGCTTCTCCATAAAAGCCGCGGCCCAGGCCGGCCTCCCCATTTATGCCGAGTGCGGCGGCTTCATGTACCTGGGGGAAACCATCCAGATCCACGGAGAGAAATTCCCCATGGTGGGTGTTTTCCCGTACGACTTTGTCATGGGGGAAAAACCCCAGGGGCACGGCTATACCATCTTAGAAGCGGTGCGGGAGAACCCCTACTTTGCCCCGGGGACCATTCTCAAAGGCCATGAATTTCACTATTCCCAAATCCGGCCGGAGCCGGGGCCTGGGGCGTCCCTGGCCTTTCGGGTTGATCGGGGAGAAGGTATCAGCGATGGGCGGGAAGGCCTGCTATATCTTAATGTCCTGGCCACTTACACTCATCTCCACGCCCTGGGCGTCCCTGGGTGGGCCCCGGCCCTGGTGCAGCGGGCCCGGGAGTTTAAGAGCAAAGGGCGCTCCAGCCAGAAAATTCGCTCCCTTAAAGAGAACCCCTCCCTGGGAGTGCCAGAGTCTCCCAGGGGCGCTCTTTCTTCTTGACCGTCCTGGAGGCCTTCAGGGTTCGGTCCCTATGCTGAAACCGGGTAAGTTCACTCCGGCCTGGCCAAAAAAGAAGACAAAATATAGAGTTACGGCCCCTTGACGGGAGAAACACTTCAGCATAAAATGACGACAGAACCATCTTGGGCCTTGAAATGCCCGGCGCGGTCAATTAGGGGGGAGCCCCAAGTAGTCGGAGCCGCCAGGACTCTATCAGAGGCCCATATTATTTTGCATCAATCACCCTGATGCGACCAAATCAAAGGAGGTGAAGGAATGGCTTGGCGCGTAGAAGTGGATGTCGATAAGTGCACCGGGGACGAGGAATGTGTCAACATCTGTCCCACTGGCACCTTTGAGATGCAGGACGAAAAAGCGGTGGTCGTCGCGGAAGATGAGTGCCTGGGCTGTGAGAGTTGCATAGAGGCCTGCCCCTCCGGAGCCATCACGGTTACGGAAGTCTAAGCCCAAATATTTTTCCCTAAAAACGGCGGCCTGTCTTCAGGCCGTCGTTTTTTTATGATATACCGCTCAGCAAGCCCCCTTAGGGGCGCGAGATTTTAAGGAGGTTACTTAAATGGCCTGGCAAGTGGAA
>JAUXZG010000157.1 GCA_030694005.1 Desulfobaccales bacterium
GGCCAATAAGGCACTTGGGGCATATTTTGCAAAATCAAAGCCACCGTTTCCTGCGGGTCGCTAAAAGGGACCGAGCCGATGCCGGTGGCAGCCAGAGGGGGGAAAGAGGACATGCCTTCCTCCTTAAAAAGTGCTTAAAACCTATTATTTTTACGCATGGTTGTCAATAGCCACCGGCGCGGCCAGGAGTGGGTTTGTGGGGGAAGGGCCTGCGGCCCTTAGCCCTCTCCCCCAAAGTTCCCCATCTCCGACCACAAGGGCAAATAATATTTGCATCTGGCGGCATTTTCAGGCAATATCAACTTAAGAAGTCTTGTGGGGGGGAACATGACTTCGCCGCCCAACCCGGTTAAATTCCCAAAACTCAAAGTTAATCATAAACTCCTGGTGGGGGTGACCCTCGTTCTGGGAGCGGCCCTGATATGCCTGGTCTTTTTCAGCAACCGCGGTCTATACCCGATGTATCGCTTCCGGCAGGAGCGGCTCCATCTGGAGCAAGAAAACGCCCGCCTCAAGGCGGAGAACGAGCGGCTGGCCCGCACCATTGAACGTCTGCAAATCGATCCGGAGCTTATTCAGGATCTCATCCGGCAAGAACTAAATTTCGTCAAAAAGAACGAAATAATTTTCCAGTTTCCTCCGGGGGTAGGGGCCAACCCACAGCCTCCTGCCGGTCCTGCCAAGGCTGACTCTCCCTCCTCACCGCAAGTTAAACCCCCACCAGGAGCGGAACCCGCCATCAAGGGGGATGCCTGGGCCACTCTGCCGGGCGCGCCTTCTAAGGGAGCCTCCCAAGAGGGTGAGCCGGCTGCTAAAGAAAAATTGGCCATACTCCCAAGCCCGAAAGAGCCTCCAACGGCCTCTGCCTCTCATCCCAGATGACCTGGGATTTTTCTGGTAAAAATTCTGCTGAACGAGGAACAGCCTGAAAAAATTACCTCGAAGAAAGGTTTAGGTTTCTAGCCATGTATTCCACCGCCGAATTCAAGAAGGGTTTAAAGATCGAGTTGGACGGCGTGCCGTTCGTGATCGTTGACTTTCAACATGTAAAACCCGGCAAAGGTGGCGCCTTTGTGCGCACCAAGCTGAAGAACCTGCTTAGCGGCCGGGTGTTGGACCAGACCTTCCGTTCCGGCGAACGGGTCAAAAGGCCGGACCTCATGGAAAGGGAGATGCAATATCTCTATATGGAAGGAGACCGGCTCTGCATGATGGACAACGAGACCTTCGAGCAGATTATGCTCACGGGGGAACAGGTGGGGGACGGACGCCTCTTTTTAACGGAAAACCTAAATGTGAAGGTCTTGTTTTTTAATCAGCAACCGGTGGCGGTGGAGGTTCCCAACTTTGTGGAACTGACCGTGGCTCAGGCCGACCCCGGGGTGCGGGGGGATACCGCCACCGGAGGCAGCAAGCCCGTCACCCTGGAGAGCGGCGCAGTTATCCAGGTGCCTTTGTTTATCAATGAAGGGGACCGGGTTAAGGTGGACACCCGCACCGGCAGCTATATTGAGCGGGTCAAATAATTTCTTGGAGGTCAGGCCAGTTTTACCAGCATGATGTAACGCTTCACTCCGAAGCGGCGGGCCTTCTTAGTGCAGTCCATAAAGATATCTACCTTTTTCTGGGCGCGGCGGGCCATGCGGTCCTGGAACTCATAGACCCCCAGGCCATGTAACAACACGCGGTCGCCGAAATCCAGATTCAGGTTTTTCTCCACATCCCGACTGACGGCCACCATGCCCTCGGCCACTTTCAGGCCCGAGGCGGTAACCCCCCGGCGGCCGGTACTGGGGTCATAGGCCCCCGGGTGATACGCGGTTACCGTAACGATGGACATGGAGACACTCATGGTCGGCTGGGGCCAAGCCATGATCCCTGCTCCTATCCCCATCAGACAAAATATCGCTATCCTTCTCATGTTTCCCTCTCTTTTGATATAGCTCAGGCGTTGACGGATAGTTGGGGAATAGTTGAGAAAGGAACCGCCAGGTGAAAACTAGGGGCCGTAGCCCGGGATCGCTTTGATAGTCTTCTTGCGCCTTCGGCCTTGGGTCGCACCTCCAGGGAAATTTTTTCTCCCCCAGGGTTAACGTCCGCCCGGTCTCAGGTTCCTATCCCCGTCAATTAAAGGGTGAGGTGCACTATCTTAGGCACACCCAAGTGGGCTTTTTGATTGTGGGTTCCCTTATATAACAGGGATAAAGGCCTGTCAAGAAAAAAATGCACCAAATCGCTCAACATATTTAAATTATTATATAATTATAGTATGTGAAATCAGGCTCTTTCTTTTATGGAACGTTGGTGGTTTTTATCCAGTTTTTTATTAGTTTTTGTGGGGCCTTTAACCTCATTTTTCCCTATTTTTAATGAAATAGTGGGAGAAATCATTAGACCAAATTGATTATTGCCAAGATATGATAAGATATCTTAATTTAGTAAATAATACTGATAGTTAGCCAAATTGAATTTATTTGGCTTCTAGCCCCCTTCCCATTAGCGCCTGGCCAAGCATGCCTAACCCGGTTATCGAAAGCTTTTTAAGATTACTTAAGCAAATTTAACCCATCTGCTTAATTTTTTTTCTTGGTCAAGATTCGGGGGGAACGGGACCAAAACCCTTACCCAGGTCAGGCGCTACCCTCTCTGGGGATTAGGGGTTTACTTCAGAGGCTGAAGAAAGAAACCCGCGAACGAGGAGCGCCCCACTTATTGGCCTGGATTACCTAGGAAAATTACCTCTAGCCCAGTTAACTGCTGGTGGGCCGGTTAAGGGGGGACGCCTTTTCCCAAAACTTTACTCAGTCCTAAACTGACTGAGGGTAGGTCGGGCCCATCGCCCGGCCTACCCTCTAAAAATCCTCTTGGCTGGATATTTGGGCAAGTTGGGGGGGGAGGCCCAGGGCTTTACCCCCCCAAATAACTCGCCCTTAAAACCCGCGGCCCGCGGGTTGGCTAAACCTTTCAGGACCCCCCGAAGCCGATGCTTACCTGGCCGGCTTCCACCAGGACCGGCACCTGGCGGGTCCCTTTGGTAAGCTTAAGCATTTCTTCCATAGCCTGGGCATCTTCAAGCACGTCCCGATAAATGACCTTTAAACCTTCTTGGCTCTTGGCCTCCCGGGCCTTGACGGTAAACGGTCAGGTAAGTTTGCCGAAAATGGTGATCTCCTTAGACATGGCCCACCTCTCTATCGATTTTCTAGAAAATAGACCTTCACGAAAAGAAAATCCACCATATTCAAAATAATCAGGGGGGCTTCCGAGACCGTATATTGCACCCCTTCAAATCTCTGGTTCACTTTTTCTTTGATATAAGCCATGACCCGCTCCGCCACCTGGGGGTTCTGGGGGCAGGCGCGTTTTAAGAAGTTCTGGAAGACCTCAGCCTGGCGCAACGCCAGGGTCTTGGTTTCTTCCCGCAATTTAATCCTCAACGGCTTCAAGGCTTCATCGAAGAAATCGCCTATGTCTTCGTAATGTTGTTTGATCTTGGCGAAATTCCACTGGCGCAACTCCCGATATTTGGTCGCGGTCTCCCCTGCCAATCTGTCGCTGGACAAAGAAATGATGCCAATGTCCGGGGTGTTGGGAACATTGGCCGGCAGATAAGCGATTCTTATCGCCAATTCCGGATATTGCTGCTGGGTGAGGAGGAAGTCACGGCTGAAGCGCTGGCCCGGTCGGTCATAGTTATGAAACTCAGAGATGATCCAGCCGTCGCTTTCCAGGCCTTTGACCAGGGGCGCCGCCTTGGGCAACAGGCGCAGCAGTTCGGCAAAACTTCCCGGGGCTTCGGTGCCCCGCGGCTCTTTATAACCATAATCTTCCCGGCCCGCAGGAGGAGGCTCCGGGGTCATTTCTTGCAGGAGCTCCGGGGCGGCCGGAGGTTCCGGCCGGGGCATCATCTCCCTCTGAGGAGCGGGCGCCTCTTGCTTCAAGCCCACCAGGAAAAACACCTGGCCGGCGGCGCCCTTCTGGCTCTTTTTCCAAAAGGTGTAAGGCCGGTCCGGGAACAACTCCAGAATGATACGCACTCCGGCCTCCCCTGGAGAGACCTCGGTAAGGATCTTATCCACCAGGACCCCATCACCCTCCAGGCGTCTGGTCAGCCTCCCGGCCCGGGCCTGGGGAAAATCCACCACCATTTGGGGTTTGCCCAAGGCCACCCGGGTGGTGATCCGGCCTTCCAGGGCCCGATCCAGCACCACGGTAAGCATCGTGGTGTCCCCTACCTGGCTTATTCCCACCCGGCGCACTTCCACCGCCGGGCTAAGCCCCCACCCGGGGTGGGGGGTCCCCAGGCTCCCCATGACCAGGCAGAGAAACCCCAGGGCCCAGATTTTGCCCCTCAGGGCCAGTCCCGGGGAAATCTTTTTACCCTCCTTCCGGCAACCGTTTAAACTCGACACATTTCCCTCTAATACAACCGGGATACAGGTCGCCGGACAAATCCAGAGAGAGCCTATCACCCAAGGGGGTACCGATGAGAACCCCGCCGCCTTTGGCGTGGATCCAGATTTTATCTTTCTTTAATTCCCACCGGAAGGACACCCGCATGTCGCCGCTGGCCCAGCTGCCTTCGCCATTGGCCTTGAGTTCCAGGGTAATCTCCGGCTGCTCATTGATGGATTTATATTTGCCGGCATAGGGCTCCCGAACGCCACAGCCAACGAGGCCTATGCCGGCCAGGAGCAACGTCAGGCCCGCGGCCCAGAGAAGTTTGGGTTTCATATTTTCCTTTCTCGCCAGATAAACCCGCCCCGGTCAAAGACAAAGAGGCGGTCGTAAAAAAAGATCTGCCAGATCATGATTAGCATTACCGCATCCCGCACCACCAGGTCCCAGTTGATGGGCTCCCCCACACTTTCAAAACAGCCGCAGTTGATGGGAGTGCCTTTGATAAGGTTGACGCTCAGGCCCACGATGAACATCACCAACATCAGGCCGATGATGGTGGCCGCGGCCCGGGTGCGAATGCCCAGGATCAAAAACAAACCGCACACCAGCTCCGCCCAGGGCATGATGAGCCCCATGAGGTTGACCCCCCAGAAGGGCACCATTTGAAAAGCCGCGATATTCTCGGCAAACTCCGCCGGATGGGGGATCTTGCTCATGGAGGCCACGATAAAGGATACCCCCAGAAACAACCGGAAGGCCACGGCCACATAAGGATTGTACCAGAAGACCTTGGCCTTTTTGACGTCTCCCAGGACCGCCAGAAACCCCAGCAGCAGGCCCAACAGAATGGTGACCACCACCCACGGATATTCGAACACGACTCTGATAAACCCATCCCAGCTCATCATTTTACCGGCTCCAAGGGGAATTGGCTGGTCTTCCAGGAGTCAAAGCCTCCTCCCAAGACCATCACCTGCTGATGACCCCGGGTCATCAGTCTGCGGGCCACGTCCAGGTCGTAGTGGCGGCTGATGTTGCCGCCGTAAACAATCAGAGGCTTGTCTTTGGGGATCTGGCTCAGTTGCATGAGGTAGAGAAAATCGAACAGGGGCATGGGCAGGTTTTTAGCGCCTTTGATATGTTTCTGGTTAAAAAAATTGGTGGGCCGGGCGTCCACTACCACAGCCTCCCCGGACTTATACTCCTGAAGGGCCTTGGCCGGCGCAATCCGAGGCACGGTGTCCTCTTCCGCCCACCCCTGCACCAGGGAAATGCGGTTGGGGTTGGAGAAATTGAAGCCCAGTGCCAAAATGATGCTCAGCCCCCCCAGCAGCATAAAATCAAACCAGGAGATCTGCCGGAGCTTGACCTGGTGCACCACCTCGGTTTCCAGGCGCAGGTCCCCGGCCACCAGCCACTGGGACAACTGGCGGATAATATGGCGGGCCAACTGGGGATTCTCGTCCAAAAAAGCGTCAAACTCGGATTTGGAAATCTTGATGAGCCGGCATTCTTCTAAGGCCTCCACGGAGGCGGTGCGGGGCTGACCGGTGACCAGAGCCACTTCCCCAAAATAGGAGCCGGACCGCAAATCCGTCAGCTCGGTGCGGATATGGTCCTGGGTTTCCCTAAAGACCCGCACTCGCCCTGATTGGATGACATAGAAAAATTCCGGAGCCTCGCCCTGGGTAACGATGCGCGTGCCCTTGGACACGGTCACCTCCTGACCCACCTGGCACAGCTTCAGCCCGGCCACCCCTTCTCCCGGGGGTCCCTGCTTCGATTCCATACGCAACCCCTTGCCCTGAAAGGTCCGGTTCCTGGGCCAATTCCCTTGATGCCGGAAATCAACCTGCCCTTGGGTATTACTATTTACCATAAGATAGCCAAGAAGTGAACCACGCCCGATCTTAAACTTGAAACAAAATTATTTTACCTCTCCCCCAGGACCTGTTCCCGTGATTTTGACACCTTCCCTCATCCCCCTCAACCTTTCTCTTTTTTGATTCAGATCTTCTCTCAAATTGAGAAAAAAATATCATGCTTCCCGGCCATTCTCTCAAGTAGAGAATTTTTCGGGCCTGGGCCCTTCCGGGGGTTTTTTACCCAAATTAAATATGGCCCTATATCAATAGGTTATCTGCTGAAGGGTTTATTTTTCTCTTGGCAAGTCCCTTGCATTAATAATTGGCAGGTATAATTTCGCGTCCTGTGAGGAAATCCATCAACATGCGCAGCAATACCACCGCCTTCCCCTGGATTCAGGGAAAATGGCGCACTAAAGAAGAACAACGCGTGCAGGTCCTGGACCTGATTTTGAAGATTATGGTGCCGGCGTTTTTGTTGGCCTGTATCGTGCTCTCTTTTAAATTAGGGTCTTTCAACGGCTATCTTAAGCTTATAAGCCGCCAGAGTTACGCCACCCCCCTGATGGCCCTGGGAGCCGCCTTTACCCTGGCTTATCTGGCCTTTCAAGTGGTCCGCACCGTGCTCTGGTGGCGCTATAAACCTTATCCTCTGCCGTCTGGCCCCCTGCCCCGGGTAACAGTGATCGTCCCGGCCTATAATGAGGGGGCCATGGTGGAAAACGCTTTGTACTCCGCGGCCGCCTCCGATTATCCCTCGGACCTCCTGGAGATCATCTGCATTGACGACGGGTCCAAGGACGACACCTGGTTTTATATCGAGAGGGCTCAGAAGCGTTACCCCGACCTCATCAAGGCCATCCGCTTTCCCAAAAACCGGGGCAAGAAAGAGGGTCTGTACACCGGCTTCACTAAAGGAAAGGGAGAATTTTTCGTCACCATCGACTCGGACAGCGTCATCGCCCCGGATACCATCAAGCAGATCATCGCCCCCATGCTTAAAGACCGCCGAATCGGCGCAGTGGCCGGCAACGTCAAGGTTTATAACCGGGCCCAAAGCCTGCTGGCCCGTATGTTGGCAGTACGCTTCGTCCTGGCCTTTGATTTCCTGCGGGCCTCCCAGTCCATTTACGGGGCCGTGACCTGCACCCCCGGGGCCTTGTCCGCTTACCGCCGGAAAGCCCTCAAGCCCATCCTGGAGAAATGGCGCCACCAAACCTTTATGGGCCTGCCCGCCAACATCGGCGAAGACCGGGCCCTGACCAACTTCGTGATGCGCCAGGGCTACTTTATCACCTACCAGCGCACCGCCTTGGTCCATACCGTGGTACCGGAATCCTATCAGGGTCTTTGCCGCATGTACCTGCGCTGGGACCGCAGCAATTTTAGGGAGTCCTGGGTGCAACTGGCCTTCATTTTTACCAAGTACCGGCAAAAACACCGGCTGCTGCCCATCATCGACTTCTTCATCACCCAGATAGAGTTCCCCTTGACCTACCTCTTCCTGGGACTGCTAATGCTCTCCTTTTTCGTCTACCCCCTCGTCATGGTGAAATTCTTCGCCGGCCTGGGAGTCATCACCCTGGTCTATATGTTCTACTATATCTACCAGGAACGAGACCTGGAGTTCATCTACGGCATCCTTTACTCCTACTTCGCCTTCCTGCTCCTCAACTGGGTCCAACCCTACGCCTTTATCACCTTAAGAAACGACCGCTGGCTGACGCGCTAAGGCGCGGCAACGCGCTTAATATATATTGGGGCTGGCCGGAAGCTGCGCTTCCGGCCAGCCCCAAATTTTTTGGGTAGAAGGGATTGTGGGGGGGGGGGGGGGGGGGGGGGGGGGGGGGGGGGGGGGGGGGGGGGGGGGGGGGGGGGGGGGGGGGGGGGGGGGGGGGGGGGGGGGGGGGGGGGGGGGGGGGGGGGGGGGGGGG
>JAUXZG010000166.1 GCA_030694005.1 Desulfobaccales bacterium
TACCAGCGGCGACGGGCCAACGCCTTCCTGGTGGCGGTCAACTGCACCCAGGCCTGCGGCACCGGTTTCTGCGCTTCCCTGGGCACCGGCCCCAGGGCCACCTCTGGGTTTGACCTGGCCCTGACGGAGGTGTGCGAGGGAGCCCAACATTACTTCCTGGTGGAAGTGGGGACCATCTTAGGGGCGCAAATCATGGCGGAAATTCCTCAGAAACCAGCCGGGGCCAGGGAGATAGAGGCCGCAACCCCCCTGGTGGAAAAAGCCGCTCGTAATTTATGCCGGGTTTTGGACACTACCGGCCTTAAAGAATTGCTTTACCGGAACTATGAACACCCCCGCTGGGAGCAGGTGGCGGCCCGCTGCTTGAGTTGCGGCAACTGCACCCTGGTCTGCCCCACCTGTTTTTGCCACACCATCGAGGACACCACGGACTTGACGGGCACTGAGGCTGAACGCCGGCGGCGGTGGGACTCTTGCTTTACCGTGGACTTCTCCTTTCTCCACGGCGGCAGCGTGCGCACTTCGGCGGCGTCCCGTTACCGCCAGTGGCTGACCCACAAACTGGCCACCTGGCAGGACCAGTTCGGCTGCCTGGGTTGTGTAGGCTGCGGGCGCTGCCTCACCTGGTGCCCGGTGGCTATTGATATTACCGAAGAGGTCCGGGCCATCCGCGCAACCGAGACTTCCCCGAAGGAGTAACGACATGGAAACCATCGAAACCATCCTGGCGGCCCATCCATTTCTCAAGGGCCTTAAGGCGGCCCATCTTCAACTCCTGGTGGACTGCGCCTCCCAGGTTAGCTTTGACCCAGGCCAGTTCCTCTGCCGGGAGGATGAAGAAGCCACCCAATTTTATCTCATCTATCACGGCCAGGTGGCGGTGGAAATCTTTCGGGCCCGGCGGGGGCCGGTTACCATTCAAACCCTAAGCGAAGGGAAAGTGCTGGGCTGGCTGTGGTTTTTGAAACCCTACCACTGGCACCTGGACGCCCGGGCCATGGAAGTCACCCGGGCCATCAGCCTTAAAGTAAAATGCCTCCTTAAAAAGTGCGACCAGAATCACGAACTGGGCTATGAACTCATGAAACGCTACGCCCATAACCTGGCCGTGCAGTTTCGGGTAACAAAATTGCAACTTCTGGATATGTACGGAGGCTGAGGTTTTGTGGGGGGAGGGCCAGGGGAGACCAGCGGTCAGCAGTCAGCTATCAGCTAATAAAAGACATTTACACGTTTGATGATGTAAAAAAGCTGATTGCTGACTGCTGAAAGCAAACCCGGCCCTTAGCCCCCTCCCCCAACAAGGAGGCGAGAAGGGTAGATGAGCATGAGCCTATCCACTGCAGAGCCAATGTTACCTGAGCCTTATCTAGTGCAAAAGGTGAGGCGGGAAACCGCGGACACCTTTACCCTGGCCTTGACGCCCAATGCTGGCGGGGAAACCTTTGCCTTTGCCCCCGGGCAGTTCAATATGCTTTATGCCTTTGGGGTGGGGGAAGTGCCCATCTCTATCAGCGGTGCCCCAGGCCATAGCGATATTCTGGTGCACACCGTGCGGGCTGTGGGTAACGTCACCCAGGCCATTTGCCGCGCCAAACCCGGGGAGATGCTGGGGGTGCGGGGCCCCTTCGGCACCTCCTGGCCCGTGGCCGCGGCCCAGGGGAGTGACCTGGTGATCATCGCCGGCGGTCTGGGGTTGGCGCCCTTGAGACCGGCGATCTATTATCTGCTGGCGCATCGGGCGGCCTACGGCAACATCGAATTGATTTACGGCGCCCGCACCCCCAAGGACTTGCTATACCGCCGTGAGCTGGAGCGCTGGCGCGGTCGCTTCGACTTCAGGGTGCACGTCACCGTGGATGCCGCGGGTGCCGACTGGCGGGGCAATGTCGGCGTGGTGACCAATATCATTGGCCGGACCCGGTTTGACCCGGCCCATACCGTGGCCCTGATCTGCGGCCCCGGCGTAATGATGCGTTTTTGTGTGCTGGAGCTGCTGAATCATGGGGTCAAGGCGGAAAATATCTATATCTCCATGGAGCGCAACATGAAATGCGGTCTGGGCCTTTGCGGCCACTGCCAGTTAGGCCCCACCTTTATCTGCAAGGACGGCCCGGTGTTTGCCTATGACCGCCTCAAGGGCTGGTTTGACAAGCGGGAGGTCTGACATGGCCCGCAGTGGCAAACCCAAGCTGGCGGTCTTCAAATTCGCCTCCTGCGGCGGCTGCCAGTTGTCTCTTTTGGACCTGGAAGAGGAACTGCTCACCCTTGCCGGGGAGCTTCAGATCGCCTACTTTGTGGAGGCCTCAAAAGCCGCGGTGAGGGGTCCTTACGACCTTACCCTGGTGGACGGCTCCATCACCACCCCTCACGACGCCGGTATGATAAAGAAGGTGCGGCGCGCCTCCAAATTTCTGGTGGCCCTGGGTGCCTGCGCCACCGCCGGCGGCATTCAGGCCCTGCGCAACTTCAAAGATGTCAAAGAATTCCAAGCGGTGGTTTACCCCCGGCCGGAAGTCATCGACACCCTGGATAAATCCACGCCCATCGCCGCCCACGTTCAGGTGGATTTTGAGCTTCAGGGCTGTCCCATCAACAAGGGCCAGCTTCTTGCGGTGATCAGCGCCTTTCTCCAGGGGCAAACGCCCTCGGTACCCCACCACAGCGTCTGCCTGGAGTGCAAGCTCAAAGGCAATATCTGTGTGTTGGTGGCCCGGGGCCTGCCCTGCATGGGACCCGTAACGCACGCGGGCTGCGGGGCCATATGCCCCACTTATCAGCGGGGCTGCTACAGTTGCTTTGGCCCCAAGGAGACGCCCAACACCGCGTCCTTAAGCGAGCGCCTCCGCTGCCTGGGGGTAACGGAGGCCGATCTGGTCCGGGCCTTTCGCACCTTTTATGCCGGGGCCGAGCCTTTCCGCCGGGAGAGTGAAGCCCATGAAAAGTGAAACCATCAAGGTAAATTATCTGGCCCGGGTGGAAGGAGAGGGCGGACTTTACGTCAAGGTAAAGGATAACGCGGTTACCGAAGTTAAGCTCAAGATTTTTGAGCCGCCCCGCTTCTTTGAGGCTTTCCTTAAGGGGCGGCTGTTCAGCGAGGCTCCAGACCTCACCTCCCGCATCTGCGGCATCTGCCCCATCGCCTACCAGATGAGCGCGGTGCACGCCATGGAAGACGCTTTTGGAGTAACCGTGACCGGCCCCTTAAGGGCGTTGCGCCGCCTCATTTATTGCGGCGAATGGCTTGAGTCCCACGCCCTCCATGTCTTTATGCTGCATGCTCCGGACTTTCTGGGCTATCCGGATGCCCTCCGCCTGGCCCAGGACCATCCAGAGATGGTCAAGTTAGGGCTTAAGTTGAAAAAGGTGGGCAACGACCTAGTCACTTTTTTGGGCGGCCGGGAAATTCACCCCATCAATGTGCGGGTGGGCGGATTTTACCGGGTGCCCGCCAAGAAAGAACTGGCCCCCTTAAGGGAACGCCTTGCATGGGCCAGAGACGCGGCCCAAAAAGTTGTGCGCTGGGTGGCCGGCTTTTCTTTCCCGGAATTTGCCCGGGACTACGAGTATGTGGCGCTTACTCACCCCCAGGAATACCCCCTGAACGAAGGGCGGCTGAAGTCGAGTAAGGGCCTGGATATCGCCGTCAGAGACTACGACCGGCATTTCGTGGAAGAGCAGGTGCCTTATTCCCACGCCCTGCACTCCACCCTAAAAGGCCGGGGCCCTTATCTGGTGGGGCCCCTGGCCCGATATAATCTGAACTTTGAGCGCTTATCGCCCCTGTCCCAGGAGGCGGCCCTGGCCGCCGGGCTTACTTCCGTCTGCCACAACCCTTTTAAGAGCATCATCGTGCGCAGCGTGGAAATGCTCCAGGCCTTAGACGAGGCCCTCTCCCTGATTGATGCCTATGAGATGCCGGATGAGGCCGCGGTCCCGGTGACGCCTCGAGCCGGCAGCGGTTTCGGTTGCACCGAAGCCCCCCGGGGTATTCTCTACCACCGCTATCAGCTGGATGACCGGGGGGTAATCCTGGAGGCCAAAATAGTCCCGCCCACGGCCCAGAACCAAAAGTCCATGGAAAGCGACCTATATCAGTATGTGGGCCAAAACCTGGACCTGCCCCAGGACCGGCTCACCTGGCAGTGCGAACAACTGATCCGCAACTATGACCCATGCATCTCGTGCGCCACGCATTTTTTGAAACTGGAGGTGGAGCGGGAGTAATGAGGTTTTGGGGGAGGGGGCCAGGGGCCGACGGCCCTCTTACAATCCTCCCCCAAAACCCCACCCCCAACCCCCATAAGGAGACCTCTGAAAAAAACCATCATGTCATGTTTCCGGGCGTTATTGGCGGCATAAGCAATGTGGGACAGCCGCCCCCGGCTGTCCAGGGGCAGGCGAGGGCGCCTACCCTACATTTTAAAACCACTTGATTACAATTTTTGCAGAGGTCTCATAAGGGGGCTGGGGAAGCCGGGGCCAAGGGCCCCAACTTCCCCAGCCAGAAAAAATGTACCCAAACCATGTCATTCTGAACGAAGTGAAGAATCTCATCCTCTTTTCTCTATGACCTTTAATCAACCTGATAATCTTGATCATGGCTTTACCTCACCTTCCCCCGGCCATACCCTGGTCATCGGCCTGGGCAACGACTACCGCCGGGATGATGGGGTGGGCTTGTATGTGGCCAGGAAACTGCGAGACCTGAATCTTCCCCAGACGCTGATCCTGGAAGCAATCGGTGACGCCGCCGCCTTGCTGGAGTTGTGGAAACCAGGAACTCCTGCCATCCTGGTGGACGCGGTCTTTTCCTGGTCGGAGCCGGGGACCATTTTTCGGTTTGAGGCCCATTCAGAGCCCCTGCCGGAAAAATTCTTGTCTCCGGCCTCCAGCCATGCCTGGGGTGTGGCCGAAGCCATCGAACTGGCCCGGACTCTAAAGCAACTGCCGTCCCGCCTGATCGTCTATGGTATCGAGGGCAAATCCTTTGAGGTGGGCTTGGGACTTTCCCCGGTAGTGAAACGCGCTGCTAAACAGGTGGTGACCCGGGTAGTGAAGGAGTTGGGGAGGGTTGGGGGAGGAGGGTAAGGGCTCGAGGCCAATTGGCCTGCGGCGCTTAAAGGAGAGGCTAAGAGATGTCTGTTTCAATTTCAGATCTGCAGGCGATTTTTGCCCCCCGGTCGGTGGCGGTGATCGGGGCCACCAGCCGTCTTGGCAGCGTGGGCCGCGCCGTCTTTGCCAATGTCTTGCAGCACGGCTACGCCGGGGTGGTCTTTCCGGTCAACCCCAAGGCCGCCAGCATCATGAGCGTCAAGGCCTACCCCTCGGTTCTCACCATCCCCGACGAAGTTGACCTGGCCATCATTATCATCCCCAGCGCCGGCGTGACCCAGGTCATGGAGGAATGTGGGCAAAAGGGGATCAAGGCGGCTATAGTCATCACCGCGGGCTTCAAGGAACTGGGGGCCGCCGGGGCTGAGAAAGAAAAAGAGGTGTTGCTTGCGGCGCAGCGCCGCGGCATCCGGCTTCTGGGCCCCAACTGCCTGGGAATCATCAACACCGACCCCCAGGTTTCCCTAAACGGCAGCTTTGCCCGCTTAATGCCCCTTAAAGGCAATATTGCCTTGATCTCCCAGAGCGGCGCGGTGGGGGTGGCCGCCCTGGAATACGCCCAGGGCGAGAAGATCGGCCTGTCCAAATTCGTGTCCGTGGGCAACAAAGCCGATCTCAATGAGAATGATTTCCTCGCCTATCTGAAAGATGACCCCCAAACGGAGGTCATCTGCTTCTATCTGGAAGACCTGACGGATCCCGCCAGGTTCTTTCAATTAGCCCAGGAGGTTACTGGGGAGACCGGGCCCAAGAAACCTATCCTGGCCATCAAGTCCGGCAGAACTCCGGCCGGGGCCCGGGCCGCGTCCTCCCATACCGGGGCCCTGGCCGGCTCGGATAAAGCTTATGACGCCCTTTTTGCCCAATGCGGCGTCTTAAGGGTGGAGTCACTGGAGGAACTGTTCGACTACGCCGGCGCCTTTGCCCTGCAGCCTCTGCCCCAGGGGAACCGGGTGGCCGTGGTCACCAATGCCGGCGGTCTGGGCATCATGACCACCGACGCCGCGGTGCGCTATGGTCTTACCATGGCTGCCTTGACCTCTGCCACCACCGCAAAGCTCAGAGCCGGACTGCCGGCCGCGGCCAACATCCACAACCCGGTGGATGTCCTGGGGGACGCCGGCGCGGACCGCTATGAAACGGCCTTAACCAGCGTTTTGGGCGATTCTGGAGTGGATGGGGCCATTGTCATCTCTACCCCCCAACTCATGACGGATTTGACCGCCATAGCCGCGGCGGTGAGCCGGGTGGCCGCCGGCTATGCAAAGCCGATCCTGGTTTGCCAGATGGCCCTGGAAGATATCGACAAGCCCCTGGCCATTCTCACCCAGGCGGGCCTGCCGCATTACCGTTTCCCGGAGGAGGCGGCCCGGGCCCTGGGGGCCATGGCCCGCTATGCCCTGAACCTGCGCCGCCCCGGCTATGAGATCAAGACCTTTGCCGGGGTAGATAAGGACAGGGTTAAGTCTCTGCTGGCCGGGGCCAGAGAGCAGGGGCGTCACCTCCTTTTGGAACCCGAGGCCCACGAAGTCTTCCGGGCCTATGGCTTTCCGGTCGTCCCGGGCAAATGGGCCAACAGCGAAGACGAGGCGGTCCAGGCGGCCGCGGCCCTGGGCTATCCCGTGGTCTTAAAGATTGTCTCGCCGGAGATTATCCATAAATTCGACGTGGGCGGCGTCAGGTTGAATCTGGCCAGCGAAGAAGAGGTGCGCCGGGCCTTTAAGGAGATGCTGGCTGCCGTTCACGCCTCCCACCCCACGGCCCACCTGGAAGGGGTGCTGGTGCAGCAAATGGCCCCCAAGGGCCGGGAAACCATCCTGGGAATGAGCCGGGACCCCCATTTCGGACCACTAATAATGTTTGGCCTGGGCGGTACCTATGTGGAGATTTTTAAAGATGTCATCTTTAGAGTGGCCCCCATCTCCGAACTCTGGGCCCACCGGATGATCCAGGAGCTCAAGGGCTTTCAAATCCTGACAGGCTATCGGGGCGAACCTCGGGGGGACCTGGAAGCCATCGCCGATTGCCTGGAGCGGCTCTCCCAACTGGTCCTGGACTTTCCCGAGATCCAAGAACTGGACATCAACCCCCTCATGGTCTTCGAACAAGGCAAAGGCGCCGCCGTCCTGGACGCGCGGATTTTTATCGGCTGAGATGGGAGAGAAGATGTGGGGGGAGGGCCAGGGACCTGAGGTCACCTTACAATCTCCCCCCCACCCCCAACCCCCATAAGGAGGCAGGGGAAGTCGGGGCCAAAGGCCCCGCCTTACCCAGCCCCAAGAAACTCAGAGGCAACGGGAGTATTTAAACGCCAACCCGGGAAAAGTGGCACAGGCGTCCCGCCTGTGCTCCTAATTGTCCCTCCTTTTACCACCAGCTATTGAATTTTTGGAGAGAGCAGAGATGATTCAATTAAAGAAATTGTTTACCCCGGTAAGTTCCATGGAGGCAGAAGAGGCCAGGGCTTACCTCGCTCAACACCCGGAAGGTTTCTTTACCCTGCTGGATGTGCGCCAGCCCTGGGAATATGAGGAGAGCCACATCCCTGGGGCCAGGCTAATTCCTCTGCCCCAGGTGCACGATTCGTATAAAGAATTGGACCCCAATAAGCCCACCCTGGTGTACTGCGCCATCGGGGGGCGCAGCCGGGTGGCGGCCCAGATGTTGTCCGGCTTTGATTTCAGGGAGGTTTATAACCTGGCCGGCGGGATCAAAGCGTTTCAAGGGCAAAAGGCCACCGGGCCGGAAGAGCTTAATCTGAATCTAATCCGGGGCGATGAGACCCCAGTTGAAATCATTGTCCTCGCTTACGGCATGGAAACGGCCCTTAAAGTGTTCTATGAAACCTTGGCTGAAAAAACCCCGGACCTAAAACTTAAAGAGCTTTTCTTAAAACTGGCCCGGCTGGAGGAGCATCATCAGCAACGGCTCTCCAAGTTATACCAGCAGTCAGAGCCTGCCGGCCAGGACCTGGCGACTTCCGTAACCTCCGAAATCCCGCAGATTATGGAGGGTGGTTTTGATCTTAAAACCTTCATGGAAAAAAATGCGCCCCTGATGGAGAAGGCCTCGGATGTGCTGGAGTTGGCCCTGATGCTGGAGACCCAGGCCCTGGACCTCTATCTGCGCTTTGCCCACCGAAGCGCCCAGGCCCCCACCAGGGACCTTCTTTTTAGCATCGCCGCTGAGGAAAAGACCCACCTGGCCAGCCTGGGGCGTTTGCTAGAAGAGAGCTTGGGGGGAGGGCCAGGGAGTTTTTCGTAAGTGCTCCCTGCCCTCCCCCCACACCCCCCTCCCAACCCGTGTATGGGGCTGGGGAAGCTGGGGCCATCGGCCCCAACTTCCCCAGCCAAATTAAACTTAAGGGGTTGGGGGAGGGGGCAGGGGCCCTCGGCCCCTGGCCCCCTCCCCCAAGATCACCTAATCACACGTGGTTGCGTAGTTGCAGGTCCAGGGGGTGGGGGTTCAGGTAGTACTGCTCCTCAAGGTAAGGTTGCTGGTATTTTCTCACGTAGTGGTTGATGAGGGTGATGGGCACAATCAGGGGCAGGAGCCCCTGGGCATAAGAATCGATGATTTCCAGCAGTTCCTGTTTTTCGTCAGCGGACAGGTCTTTCTTAAAAAACCCCATAAGGTGATAAAGGACGTTGGTATTTTTCTTAGGGGTGGTTTTCAAGTGCAAGGCTTCCATCAGCAGGGTCTGGTATTGGCTGTACAATTCTTTAATGGGAATTTCCTTGGCCCGGGCCACCAGGTTTCCCATCACCCGGTAATGCTGGGTGCTGTGGGAGAGGATCAAAAGTTTGTGCCGGGTATGGAAGGTTATCAGGTTTGCCAAGGCTCTATTTTTCTGGGACGCCACCTCCCGCCAGCGCTTAAAGGCAAAGAGGCGCTGGATGAAATTTTCCCGCAGTAGGGGATCATGGAGCCGACCCTCATCCTCCACCGGCAGCAAGGGGAAATGTTCCATGAAGAGGTGGGCAAATATCCCCGCCCCTTTTTTCACTGGCACTCCCTGATCGTTGTAAACCTTAACCCGTTCCAGGCCGTCGCTGGGGGAGTCGCTTTTAAAAATAAAACCGCCTAAGTCTTCGGCCTCCAGTTCCTTGACCCGCTTCTGGGCCCAATCCATCAGGCGCGCCGTATGATCCACCCCGGTGCGCACCGTGATCAGACGGGGGTTATCCGGGTTCCCGGTCAGGCGCATCGGCTCCCGGGGAACCCCGAAGCCGCATTCCACTTCGGGACACACCGGCACAAAATCCACATATTTCCCCAGGGTGCCGGTGATAAAGCGGTCCCATTGATGGCCGCCGTCATAGCGGACCTTCTTCCCCAGCAGGCAGGCACTGATCCCCAGTCTAATTTTTTTCTCCATGAAATTACTTCTCCTTCTCCGAATATACAACATTCAAGGGAGGGCGGGGAATGTTTCTCATTGGCCTGCTTTCAGCTTGTGAAATTTTCCACTTGACAATTGCTAGGAACATATTGGATTAAAGAAGGACGTTTCTCTGCGCTTTCTGGAGTAACCAGGAGAACCATGGAACAGGATCAACAAAAACTACCCATCCCAGAACCTCTGCTGGCCGCCTGGATCAAATGGACCATGGATTTCTGGGAGGCCCTGGCCCAGATGGGACCCAGTCGGGCCAGAACCTCCGTGACCTCCGCGGCCTCTCCCCAGGGGGTTAAACGTCCTCCGGGAGATTTTTCCCAGTTGGCCTTAAGAATGTGGGAGGCTTTCTTTTCCCTGTTAAGCGAACCAAGGACGGTGGATGCCGTCTTTAAAGGGATCAAGGCGCCCTCGGAGATTACCCTGAAGATGGCCCAGACCGGCTGGGAAGGATATTTTCATCTGCACCGGCAATGGCTGGCCGGGGGGGGAGAGGGCGAAGCCCTTGGATTTGAGGACCTGGATAAAGACACCTTTAAGATTTGGGCCGAAATCTATGAGAGGGACTTCAAGCAGTTATTAAACCTGCCCCTTATTGGCCTGATTCGCTTTTCCCAGGAAAAAATCAGTCGGGGGATGGCCAAGTTCGGCCAGTACCAGGCTGCCATGGCCGAGTTCATGTATCTGATCTACCTTCCCATGAAACAATCACTAAGGGTTATGCAGGAAAAGTTGGAGGAAATTTCCAGGGAGACCGAACTTTCTGAGGACTTTAAAGAATACTATAAAATGTGGCTGAAAATTCTGGAAGGCCGGTACATGATCCTGTTTAAGTCACCCGAATACCTTCGCACCTTGAGTTATACACTGGATGCCTTGGAAGACTTCACGCTGGCCAAACAGGAATTGCTGGCCGACTCCCTCAAAGCCTTGTCCCTCCCGTCCCTACAGGAAATGGACGAACTCTATCGGGAAATTTACCTGCTGAAGAAAAGGGTCAAGGATCTGGAAAAGATATTGGCAAGACTGGGGCCTGCTTGAGGGCACTCGCCATAAGGATTGATTGATGACCGAGCCCAAAATACCGGTGGACCTTATCCTGGCAAAGTTAGCCGCGGAGGCTGAAAAGGTGCAGCATCGCCTGAAGAAGGCCAAGGACATCTTGCTGGGCCCCCTTAATACCGACATTGCCATTACCCCGCACGAGGTCGTCTATCAAGAAGACCGGGTCAGGCTGAAGCATTACCGGCCTTTAAAGGAGCCCCGGCTAAAAACCCCCTTGCTACTGGTTTATGCCCTGATCAATCGGGAAACCATGCTTGACCTCCAACCTGATAGAAGCGTGATCCAGAATCTGCTTAAGGAGGGGATTGAAGTCTACCTAATCGATTGGGGGATTCCCACCCGCAAGGATCGCTATCTCAGCTTAGACGACCATGTGAATGGTTACCTGGACACCATCGTGGATTTTCTGCTAAAGAGGCACCGCCTGGCCAAGATCAACCTGATGGGCGTAAGCTTGGGGGGGACCTTGGCGGTCATGTATGCCGCGCTGCACCCTGAGAAGATCAACAATTTGATTACCCTCGTGACCCCCAGCCACTTTGATACTGATAAAGGTTTATTGCATATCTGGATGAAGGAAATCGATGTGGACCGGATGATAGATACCTTCGGCAACCTGCCGGGGGAGCTGCTGAATGTCGGCTTTCTCCTGCTTAACCCGGCCCGGCTGGTTTTTGACAAGTATGTAGGTTTTTTGGAAAATATGGATGACCAGGAGTTTGTCGAAAACTTTATTCGCATGGAAAAATGGATCTTTGACTGCCCGGACATACCGGGCGAGACCTTCCGGCAGTTGGTTAAAGACTGCTACCAAAAAAACCTGCTCATTCATAATAAGATGGAGCTGGGGGGGAAGAGGGTGGACCTTAAAAAAATCACCATGCCCCTTTTAAATATTTACGGGCGCTACGACCATCTGATGCCGCCGGAGGCTTGTGAACCCCTGACCCGAAAAGTGGGTAGCAAAGATACCGAAAGGATTTGTCTCGATACCGGCCACATCGGCATCCTGCTGGGGGCCAAGGGTCAGAAAGAGCTGGTCCCCAGGATTGCCGGATGGCTTAAAGACCGGGATAAAAAGAACAAAACCCTTAAGCCGTCTGCCAAGAAAGAAGAGAAGAAAAAATAATCCTAACATTGGATAAGGGAAATGGCCATTAAACTCGACTACTTGAAAACGATAAGCAAATTAAGCGAGGCCTTTGCCACGGCCCGCAACCGGGGCGAACTTCTGGATCTGATCTTTCAGAGCGCCATGGATACCCTGAAAGCCAAAGCCGCCTGCCTGTATCTGGTGGAGGCCGGGAGGGATGTATTGCTCCCCGTGGCCCAGAAGGGCTTGTCGGACACCTATTTTCACTCTCGGAAGTCTATGCTGGCGCAGAGGATAGTGAATATCGTCCAGAAAGAGGGCTTCTTCTATAGCCGCGACGCCTCCAGCGACTCCAGATTGACGTATCCCGAGGTAAAAAAAGCCGAAGGCATCGCTTCCATACTGGCGGTGCCGGTGAGGGTCAAGGGTCGGATCATCGGCGTTTTTTGTCTGTTTACGGGCCGCCCCCGGGATTTTTCCGCCGACGAGAGGCAATTTCTGTCCTGGCTGGCTCAACAGGGGGGCGGGGTCATGGAACACGCCCGCTTGATTGACCAATTGCGGCAGAAAACCCAGCTTTTTTTCGACCTGGCCGTTAACTTGAGCGGCAGCCTGGAAATAAAGGAGATTTTACACTCCCTGTCCGCGGAAATTGCCAGGGCCCTGGGGGTGAAGGCCGCGTCCATCCGCCTTCTGGCTGAGAACCGGCAAACCCTGGAACTGGTGGCCTCTTATGGCTTAAGCGAGAAATATCTTAAGAAGGGCCCGGTATCCGCTAAGAAAAGCATCGCCCAGGCATTGGAGGGCAAGCCGGTGGTCATCAAGAACGCCGCCACCGATAAGAGAGTCCAGTATCAGCAGATGAACAAAGAGGAAGGCATCGTCTCCATCCTCTCGGCCCCTATCAAGACCAAGGAGAAGGTCATCGGGGTGCTGCGGCTTTACAGCGGGGTAAAGCGGGAATTCACCGCGGATGAAATCATGCTGGTCACCGCCCTGGCCTACCTGGGGGGGCTGGCCATCCAGAACGCCTCCCTGTACCTGATGTGCCAGACGGATATGAAGGAACTAAAAGACGAACTCTGGAGCCACCGTTCGTGGTTCTAGGAGTTGGGGGAGGGGGCTAAGGGGCAGTGGCCCCTTACCCTTACAAAAAACTCCCCCAAACCCCCACCCCCAATCCCTTAAGGAGAAAAATTTAGCCGGGGAGGGTGGGGCCATAGGCCCCGGCCTGGCCGCTAACTTTATTTGGGTTGGGTAGGGGGGTGTGGTGGGTAAATGTGGAACAGCCGCCCCCGGCTGTTCTTGAGCAGGCGAGGGCGCCTGCTCTACATCTCCGCCCCATTTGTCCCCTCAAAGCGTGCCGCACTCCACCTGGCTGCCCTTCAGTTTCTCCAGGGCGTGGGGCAGGGCGGGAAGCACTGCCTCAAGGTTTTCCCGGGCGCCCTTGGGGCTGCCGGGCAGGTTGAGGATCAGGGTGTGGCCACGGATGGCGGCCACGCCCCGGGACAGCATGGCGTGGGGGGTTTTGGACAGGCCCGCGGCCCGCATGGCCTCCGGCAGGCCGGGCACCAGGCGCTGGGCCACCGCCAGGGTGGCCTCCGGGGTCACGTCCCGGGGACTTAAGCCCGTGCCGCCCGTGGTGAGGATCAGGTCCAGGCGCTCCGCATCGCTCCAGGCCACCAGTTGGTCGACGATGGCCTCGTATTCGTCGGGCACCACCTGATACGCGGCCACCTGGAAATGTTGTAAGGGAAGCAGCCGGGCCAGTTCCGGGCCGCTAGTGTCGGTTCGTTTTCCCGCGGCGCCTTTATCGCTAACGGTCAATATGCCCACCTTAAACATCCACCACCTCGACCAGATCCCCGGGCTTCACCACTCCGCCCTTGAGCACCCGGGCGAAAACTCCTTCCCGGGGCATGACGCAGTCGCCCACCTGTTCCCGGATGGCGCAGCCCTTGTGGCAGGCCTTGCCGATCTGGGTGATTTCCAGCAAAGCCTTCGGCCCCACCTTGAGGCGGGCGCCCACGGGCAGGGACATGACCTCCAGCCCCTGGACCGTAATATTTTCGGCGAAGTCGCCCGGCTTCACCGTAGCGCCCAAAGCCAGCATCTTGTCGATGCTTTCCTTAGCCAGCAGGCTCACCTGGCGGCCGCTGCCCGCATGGGCGTCCCC
>JAUXZG010000181.1 GCA_030694005.1 Desulfobaccales bacterium
GTCTTCGCCGCGGGCACCACCACGGACCCGGAGAAATCGTTGATCAGGGCCTTGACCGAGGTGGCGCAACTGGCCGGGGATTTTCACCGGCGCACCAGTTATAGCCCCACCCTGCCCAAGTATGAGACGTTGGCGGAGGCCGCCTACCTGATGGCCGAGGGTCCTTTGGTGCCCCTGAACAGCCTGCCTGACCTGTCCCACCCCAACCTCAAGGAGGAGGTGGGCCGCTGCCTGGAGGCGCTGTCCCGCCTGGGTCTGGAGGTGCTGGCCGTGGATGTCACCCACCCGGACATCGGCATTCCCGCGGTCTATGTCCTCATCCCCGGCACCCATTTCTTGGAGCGCACCAGAAACACCAATGTCATCTTCCATCTGGCCAAGGTGGCCTCTCTCTATGCCCCCCCCCTGGAGGCCCTGACGGCCCTGGAGAGACTAAATGCGGCCTTCCCGGACCGCTTTGAGGTCCAGTTCTTTCTGGGCCTGACCCTAACGAACCTGGGCCGACCGGCCCAGGCCCTTACACATTTGCAGAAATCCCTTGAGCTTAACCCCCCCATCCACGAAATCCCCAGCATCTATGTGCATTTGGGCGATTGTTATAAAGATTTGAAAGACTATCCTAAAGCGGTCCAGGCGTTTGAGCAGGCCCTGACCCTGGACCCCCTTCTCAAGGAGGCCCACCATTTCCTGGGCTTTTGCTTCTTTAAATTAGGGGACTACCAGAAGGCCGTGCCCTGTTTTGAGAAGGTCATCGAACTGGACCCCGGTTCCGCCATCGACTATGCCAACTTAGGGATCAATCTTCAAAGGCTGGGGCACGCCAAAGAAGCCGCTTACGTGCTCCGCCAAGCCCTGGACCTCGACGCCGGCCTGGACTTCGCCCGCCAGGCCTTGACAGAACTGGGAGGATGATGATTTGGGAGAGGGGCTAAGGGCTTTCACAAGCGAGACGCCTGTGCCACCGGCCCCCTTACAATCCTTCCCCAGACCCCCTCCCCCAACCCCTTAAGCTTTTGGGGCCGGGGAAGTCGGGGCTGGAGGTTCCGCCTTCCCCGGCCCCATTTCAGGGGGGTGGGAGGGGAGTTTCAGGGGGGCGCCTCAGGAGCCAGGCCCTATTCGAAATAATTCCTATTGACATGTCTTACAAAAGTAGTAAATAGATTCCAGTTGGCCCATACAAGGCTGACCGCCGAGTTCTCCGGCACCCAACCGGAGGAGCGGGGGACCCAAGTTTGTGGGGCGAATCCGCATATGCGGTAGGGCAAGAGACCTCCTGCCCGAGCCCGTCAGCTAACCCCGTAGGCAGGAGGAGGATATGTTGGACAGTAGTATAGGTGTGCCCGAGGCGCACCCGTTTTGGCCCGCCCCAGGATGCCCTAACCCGGCATCCCTTCCGCAGATTCGGATATACTACCTGACTGGCTTACAGTTATTCATATCCATAGCGATCCACGCGCCGCCCCCAACGCCGGAGCCCCTTTCTCCCTAGCAACCCACTTCGCCAACATGACTGAGGCCACCTGAGGCCGATTGAGGCCGATTGAGG
>JAUXZG010000184.1 GCA_030694005.1 Desulfobaccales bacterium
GGGGGGAGGGCAGGGAGTTCAACTCCCTGGCCCTCCCCCCACAAGGCCAAGGTAGCCGTGCAGGAGGGGCGCCGACCCCCATAAATAATGGGTCAAATATTCCTGGCTGCATTCAAAATGACATTTTGATATAATTACGAAAATGTCTTACCGGGCATGACCATGGGCAAATTCTTTTCACGGTTTAAAATGGAGGGCACCGACGCCTCCGTCTCTTCCTGGGGAAATCTGGCCAACTTTTACAGCCTGCTGATCTTCCTCATTGCCATCCCCTTTATCCTCATTGTGGCCCTGGTATGGCTCACCGGCATCTTAGGGTTTTCAGCCTGGATCTTCGCGGCCTTCGCGGCCTTATGCGCCTGGGGGGTCTGGCGTCTCCACCGCCGCTGGGAAGGTCTCAAGGCCCGGATGACCGCTCAGGGCAGCGAGTTTACGGACCTGATGCGGGAAGCCACCAAAAACGGCAAGGATGTAGAGATCTCCCTGTTAAACGGGGTTGTCACCCTGCGTTACCATGGGCAGGCCGGGTTGAACCCGGCGCTCCCCCTCCCCCGGCCTCAACCCCTGGCCCTTCAAGCTCCCATTACCTTGGAGGCAGAAGCAGCAATGGCCCAGGCCGGCATCCCTCCGGCACGCCTGCGGGAAGAACTAAACGAGTTTATCAGGCTCAGGGATTCCGGGGTGATCAGCGGCGAGGAGTTTGACCGCATCAAGGCCGGTCTGCTGCAAAGGATGTCCGCTTAGCCGTAAGGACCAAAAGGTTCTTCCAAGAGATGTCGGGGCCCCGGCCTTTCTTCTACTAAGCCTTTTCCCTTCAGTCTTCCGGGGTGCCTTCCTCCGGGCGCAGTTCTTCCTGACCCAGGGCAAATACCGGGGCCGCGACCAACGCCCCGCCGTCCCAGAAATCCCGGCGATAGCGGTAGTAGTCGTGCAGACGGCCCACGGACCGGGCCAGCCGTCTTAAGGGTTCATCTCCCAGGTTATCCAGGCAGGATTGCAGCAGGGTCAAAAAGGCGCCGGGCAGGTAAAAATTCTCTTTCCCCAGGCTGCCATGAAATTCCAGGCGACAATTGCCGTCCTTAAGCTGGTAGAACTCCGCCTGGTAGGTGCGCACCGCCGGGTCCTGAGGCTCAGAGGTCAGCCGCAACTCCCCCAGAGGCAGGTGCAGCCGTTTGAGGGGACCTTCCCCGGTCAACAGCAGGTCGCAGACCCGGGTCAGGAAGGCCATCAATTCCCGGGCCACCCGCACCTCGTTCGATTCGGCCAACTCATACAAGATCCGGGCATAAACATAGATGAGCAGGTCAACGGTGTCAGCCTCGGGATCCTGACTGCGGTGCCAGAAGATATAAGGGGTTACCAGGTCCTGGGGGAAAAAATCGATTCGGACGGTGGCCTTATGCAGGCCCCGGTCTTGGCGAAACCGTTGGAGTAACCGTTTAATCATGGCTCGCTTAAAGAGGCCGGCGGGGTTACCCTCACCTAATAACCAGGGGACTCATGTCCTTGTGCTCTCCCCCTTGGTTTACCGCTCACCTCAAGTTGAACCTGGATTTCTGGCTGGCGCCCGGGTAGTTGTTCCTGAAGTTCCTGAAATAATTAGACAAAAAAGGACAACCGTATTTTTACCATACCCCGCCCCAGAAGGAAAGTCAATGGTTTCTCTCACCCCTAGACCCACCCCTGGCCAGAAAAAAATTAGAGTTTACAAGCCCACCGCGATATTTTATAAAATTATGATAGATATTCATTTAGGATCTAGGCATGGTTCGTGGGATTGATAAAATATTGCCTAAAGGGGTGCCGGATTGTTTAAAGAAAAGGCGCCTTTTAAACGAAAAGCAGTTAAGCCCGGCCTTATGCCGGGAATATGGAGAGAAATACCTGGCCCTGGGCTGGTGGGAAGATGCCCTGGAATTTTTCCAAAAGGGCAATGATGCCGCCGGGCTGGAAAAAATCAAAGACCACGGTCTTGAGGGTGGGGATGCGTATCTATTGGCCCGGATTGCCAAAGGGCCTGATTCGGGACTCTGGTGCCAGGCGGCCGAAAAGGCACTGGCCCTGGGTAAACTCCACTCCGCCCGCCGGGCCTTCGAGTTGGCCGGCGCCCCGGATAAAGCCGCGGCGGTAGCCCGCCAGATGGCAGGTAAGGCACCGGAGATTTAATCATTTGGTCATGAGCGCTCTTAATTATTATCAAATCCTGGGTATCTCCCCCCGGGCCGGGTGGCAGGAAATCCGGCGCCGTTATCGGGCCTTGGCCTGGGAATACCACCCGGACCGCAATCCGGATGATCCGGAAGCCGCGGACCGTTTCCGGCTGGTGGCGGAAGCTTACGAGGCCATTCAGGGAACCAGGGGCAGCCGGGCGTGCCAGGCAGCCCAGAACTACCGGCAACCCCGGTTTTATGGGGACGAGGATTTTTTTGAGGAATTTTTCGGCATCTGTCGGCCCGGTGCCGCCTTGCAGCAATCTCCCGGCCCCGCCTTCCGTTATGATTTGCAGGTAACCTTTGCCGCGGCTATCCGGGGGATGGTAACCGTTATCCAGGTGCCCCGCACCTCAAGCTGTGGGCACTGCCGCGGCACCGGGTTGGCCCCGGGAAGTGGTTATCAAAGCTGCCCGGATTGTCAGGGCCGCGGCCGCCGCTTCGGAGGGCCGGGTCTGCTGCGCTTCGGGCCGGTCTGTGACCGGTGCCGGGGCCGGGGCCAGATTGTCGCCCAGGCCTGCGGATATTGTGACGGTCAGGGGTACTATGGAGCGTTGCGGCAATACCGCCTGCAAATCCCTCCAGGCACCCGAGACGGCGCCTGCCTGCGCATCCCCGGGGAGGGCGGCGAGGGTTTTTACAATGGCCCCCCAGGTGACCTGGAGGTGGTCATCCAGGTGGAACCCCATGAATTCTTTACCAGGGTGGGAAACGATCTTTACTGTCAGGTCAAGATTTCTTTCGCGGAGGCGGCTTTAGGAGGCCCGATCCGCATCCCCACCCTGGAAGGCTACCAGACTTTGGACCTACCCCGGGGCACCCAGACCGGCCGGATTTTCCGCTTTCCGGGCGCCGGGGCCCCGGCCGGTCCGCACCGGCCGGCGAGCGACCAGGTGATGGAGGTGGTGGTAACCACCCCGGAATATCTCAGCCCCAGGCAGAAGGAAATCTTAGAGGAGATGGCCCGTCTGGACCAGGCCGGCAATGAGTGAGTTCACCCATTTAGATGAAACCGGACGGCTCCGCATGGTGGAGGTGGGGGACAAACCCGTTACCAAGCGCCAGGCCACCGCGGCCTGCCGCGTTATGGTGGGGCCCAAGGTCTTTCCCCTGCTGTTGGCGGGCAGCCTCCCCAAGGGGGACGTATGGGCCGCGGCGCGGCTGGCAGGCATCATGGCGGCGAAAAATACCGCCCAGCTTATCCCGCTGTGCCACCCGTTGCCCCTGACCGGAATTGACATCGACTTCACCCCGGAACCGGAGCAGTGGGCCGTGGCCATCCAGGCCCGGGTGCGCACCGAGGCCAGGACCGGGGTGGAAATGGAGGCCCTGACCGCCGCGGCGGTGGCCGCCCTGACCATTTACGACATGTGCAAGGCGGTGGACCGGGGCCTGGTAATTAAAGACCTGCGGTTGGTAGAAAAGAGCGGGGGAGCCGGCGGCGCTTACCGCGCCAACCCCCCTGAGGAAACCATGATCCCGTTGGGGCAAGCCGGAGTCAAGTGATGGAACCGGATCGTATCGAGTTTTTCCGCCAGCTCTTACAGGAACGACTTCAAGAAATCTTGGGCGAAGCCGACAAAACCAGGAGTGACATGACCGGCTCCGACTCCGCCCCCCCCTTCCCGGACCCCACCGACCGGGCCTCTTTAGAAACCGACCGCAACTTTACCCTGCGCATCCGGGACCGGGAACGCAAATTGATCACCAAAATCAGAGAAGCTCTGGAGCGCATCGAGGCCGGGACTTATGGGCACTGCGAGCTCTGCGGCGGCGAGATCGCCGAAAAACGGCTCATCGCCCGGCCGGTCACCACCATGTGCATTGCCTGCAAATCCAGCCAGGAAGCCCTGGAGCGGGCCCGGGGGCAGTAATAAATCCTGTTTTCTGTTTTGGGGAGAAGTAGCCATTATCTGGAGATGATAAGAACAGCCGTTTCTGGTGGCAAAATTAATATTATCCCCCTTAAACCTAAGTTTCCCTGAAAATTTTTCGGAATGTCCCAGAGTAAGGTAGTAGTATGAATTGTTAAACTTTAAGGGTGTGCCGTTATGATCGAAGCCTTCAAAGTATATTTTGAGCAAATTAAAAAGCTCGATGTCAAAGATTCAACCGAGCACACCTTGCGCCCGGCGCTGGACGCTCTTCTGAACGCGCTGGCAGGAAAGAAAATCAAAGTCATTCACGAACCCAAGCATGACCCGACCGGCAAAGGCGCCCCGGATTTCAAATTCAAGACCGACGAGTGCATCCTTGGCTATCTGGAAAACAAGAAAATTGGAGAAAAGCTTGACCAATTCCTGAAGTCTGACCAAATCGTCAAATACAACCGATTGTCCGGCAATCTGATCCTGACCAATTATCTGGAATGGATTTGGTTGAAGGATGGCGCCATCCTCAAGCGCGAAACCCTTGGCTATCTCAGCGATGTCGGCTATCCCAAGGCCCGCCTTGACCCTGATAAGGCGAAATGGGTCGCGGCGTTAATCGCCGCCTTTTTATCTACTCCGCCCAAGGGCATAGGCAGGGCGAAGGATTTGGCCTTGGCCCTGGCAATTCGTTGCCATGAATTGCGAGAATTTCTCACTGAAGAATTAATCAGGCAAGAGCGGGAGCATCAGCAAGGAAAACTCTTCGGCCTGTTTGGAATTTTCAAGAAAGACGTTTTTCACGAGCTTGACATCGCGGGCTTTGCCGACGCTTTCGCGCAGATGCTTGGTTACGGTTTATTTCTGGCGCGCTTGAACAACGGCAACGGCGCGCCCATCAGCCTTAACAATGCCAAGCAGTTTATTCCCACGAATTTTGAACTGATTCGCGAGCTGGTCGATTTTCTGGACGAAATGGACAAGGAGGAATACCGGGAAATCAAGGGGCTGATTGAAGAAATCCTGAGCATTTTGAATACGCTTAATCTGGCCGCGCTCCAGGAGGATTTGGCCTTTAGCAAACGCCAGGGCCGACTTTTTCTGCAGACCGAGGAAGAACGGCTGTTGTTTGCCAAAGACCCCTATGTTTATTTCTACGAAGGTTTTTTGAAGGCTTACGACAAGGACATGCGCAAAAGCCGCGGGGTTTATTACACTCCGCGGCCCGTGGTAAATTTTATCGTGCGCGCGGTCAACGATATTTTAAAAAGCACGTTCGGCATCCCGGAGGGTTTGGCCGATCGCAAGCGGGTCACGGTGCTGGACTTCGCCACGGGCACCGGCACCTTCCTTCTGGAAGTGTTACAGCAAATTCTTGAGGTCGTGCCGGAGGGCTTGCGGGATCAACTGATTTCCGAGCATGCCCTGAAGAATTTGTACGGCTTTGAATATCTGATCGCCCCCTACACCATTGCCCATCTGAAGCTGTCCCAGTATCTGCAGGATAAAGGCTTCAGGATGAAGCCCAAAGAGCGCCTGCAAATTTATCTGACCAACACCCTGGAACCCATTGAACCGCAGCAAAATTGGCTGTTGCCGGCGCTGTCCAAAGAGGTGGCGCTGGCGCAAAACGTCAAGGAAAAACCAATTCTGGTAATCACGGGGAATCCACCATATAAAGGCCATTCGTTAAACAAGGGCAAATGGATTACAGGACTAATCGAAGATTATAGGAAGGATTTTCCAGAGCTTAAAAAACCAGGACAAGGGAAATGGCTACAAGATGATTATGTAAAATTTATTCGATTCGCCCAATGGAAAATGGAGTCGGTTGATGAGGGGATCGTTGGCATTATCACCAACCATTCCTTTTTGGACAATCCCACTTTTAAGGGAATGCGGAAATCTTTATTGGGAACATTTAATCAAATTTACGTTCTTGACTTGCACGGCAGCAGCAGAAAGAAAGAAACAGCGCCAGATGGTAGCAAAGACGAAAATGTCTTCGATATTGAGCAGGGGGTTGCAATATCCATTCTGATAAAAAAGGTTGGCTTGCAACGCAAGATTTTCCATGCCGATATGTGGGGCAGAAGTACATATAAATATTACGCATGCATGGAAGGTAATATAAACACAGTTGCATGGACGCAAGTGGAACCTGACAGACAATTATATTTATTTGTGCCTCGCGATAACGAACTATCAGAGGCTTACAACAAGTTTCCATCAATTCCGGAAATCTTTGCCCCTGTTGGCGATTCTGCGCCGGGTATCGTTACGACGCATGATGAATTTGCCATTTCGTTTGATAAGGAAGAGGCCATCCGCAAAGTTAAGCAGCTATTAGATACGAAAATCGAAACCGAGGCCAGAAAACTCTTCACCTTATGCTCACAAAATCAATGGAATTATGAACGTGCCAAGATACAACTTGCTAATGGCAAGTGGAAGACTGAAACCGCTGAAATTCTTTACCGTCCGTTTGATAAACGCTGGACAGTTTTTAATAGCAATGTAGCCGTACATCGTCGCGAAAGGGTTATGCGTCATATGTTGGCTGGTGAAAATGTGGGTATTATTACCACACGCCTTACCAAAGATGATTGGTCTGCATTAGCCACAGACCAAATATGTGCTCATAAGTCTGGTTCACGATACGATATCAGTTATCTTTTTCCGCTCTACCTTTATCTATTTAAAGGCAAGGAGCGGATCGAAAATATTGCCCCCGCGTTCCGTCAATTCATCGATAAAAAATACGGCCATCATTACGAACCGGAGGAAATTCTCGGTTACATCTACGCCGTGCTGCACAGCCCGACTTATCGCCGCAAATATGCCGAGTTTCTGAAAATCGACTTTCCGCGCATTCCGTTCGTGGATGATCATACGACATTTGAAAAGCTTGCCGCGCTGGGCCGGCAACTGGTGCAGGCGCATTTGCTGAAAGATATTCCTGCGACCCTTAAGGTGGAAGTAACCAAAGGCAGCGATGCGGTGGAAAAACCTGTTTATGCCGCCCCCCAACAACGGCTTTATTTCAATGCCGAACAGTATTTTGCGCCCGTGCCGGAAGACGTCTGGAACTTTCACATCGGCGGCTATCAGGTGCTGGACAAATACCTGAAATCCCGCAAGGGCCGCGAACTTTCACTTGATGAAAAAGAAAACATTATGAACGTGATCAAAGTCTTAAGGTTCACTATCGACCGGATGCAAGAAATTGATGAAATTTGGAGACCATAACTGGGGCATCTATATCGAGAAAGAGCTAATCTTGTCAATTTTTCAAGTCCGTTTTTAATTAACTACCCTAATTCTGGGACATTCCGAAATTTTTTATATAGCTGACCGCTATCCTTATCCCCCCCCATGACCCATCTTGTTGACCTCAATGAATTAACCTTACCGGAACTGGAGCAACTCATGGCCGGCTGGGGCCAGCCCCCGTACCGCGCCCGGCAGGTGTTAAAGTGGCTCTATAAAGGGGTGGGGGATTTCGAGCTGATGACCGACATGGCCCGGCCCTTCCGGCAGGAGCTGGCCAGAAAGGCCCGCATCAGCCGGCTGCGGCTGGAACAGGAGCGCCAGGCCAAAGACGGCTGCCGCAAATTCCTCTTCGCCCTGGAGGACGGCAACCTGGTGGAATCGGTCCTCATCCCGGAAGAAGACCACTACACCCTGTGCCTGTCCTCCCAGGTGGGCTGCGCCATGGGCTGTCGCTTCTGCCTGACGGCCAGGCGGGGTCTGGTGCGGAACCTGAAGGCCGGCGAGATCGTCAATCAGATATTAGCGGTCAAACCTTTGCTGCCGCCGGACCACCCTCTTACCAACCTGGTGTTCATGGGGATGGGGGAGCCCCTGGCCAATTTGGGAGCGCTGGTGCGTGCCCTGAGCATTATCACCGCGCCCTGGGGGCTAAACTTCTCCCGCCGGCGGGTGACCGTGTCCACTGTGGGGCTGGCTCCCTTTATCCCCAGGCTGGGCCAGGAGGTGCGGGTTAATCTCACGGTTTCCTTAAATGCCGTGGACAACGAGACCAGGAGCCGGCTCATGCCCATCAACCGCCGCTATCCCCTGGAGGAGGTGTTGGCGGCTTGTCGGGCCTTCCCGCTGCCCCGGCACCGCCGCATCACCTTTGCTTATGTGCTCTTAAACGGCATCAATGATGACCCGGCTCAGGCCCGAGAACTTGCCCGGCTGCTCAAGGGCTTCAGGGCCAAAATAAACCTCATCCCTTTCAATCCATACCCCCAGTTGCCCTTTGCCCCGCCCCCGGAGGCCCGGGTCCTACAATTCCAGGAGATCTTGCGGGAGGCTCACTATCCGGTGTTTGTCCGGGAGAGTCGCGGCCAGGAAATCGCCGCCGCCTGCGGCCAACTGGTGGGGGAGAGGAGTTAGGGTGGAGAATTGAGGGGAGGGCCGGGGGACTTTTTTGTAAGTGGTCCCCCGCCCTCTCCTCAAACTCCCCACCCCACCCACTGAAAAGGGTTGTGGAAGGCGGGGCCAACGGCCCCCGCCTTCCACAACCAAATTAACCCTTAATACCAAGTCGCAATCAAAGGGCAACAATTGTAGGGGCGTGATTTATCACGCCCGCCCTGAGGGCGCAATAAATTGCGCCCCTACGAAAATACCTTATTGATTGCACCTTAGTATAAGGGATTGGGGGTGGGGGCTTGGGGGAGGATTGTAAGGGGGCCTCTGGCCCCTTAGCCCCCTCCTCCAAATCTCTTACTCATTGAGTCCGGTTCCAGGGCAGGCCCGGGAATCTGCCACCCTCGGGCCGGTCTACCGCCATGCGGTAGTCCCGTTTGCCGATGCCCACCAGGCGCTGGTTTTGGAAGACCAGGGGCGTATAGCCGCCCCGCACGGTGTTACCTTCTTCGTAATCCATGTTATGGGTCAGGTAAAAGTAGAAGGCGTAGTGTCCGCCCTTATAATCTCCTTCTTCCCGGACACCCGGCGATCCCATGAGGCCTTCCACCTCTGTTTGGGACATCCCCAGCTTTACTTCATTGAGGCGCATATAGGTAGACCAGGTCTGTTTTTCGGGCCACTGGGTAAGCACAACTTCGCCGCATCCCGCCGTCATCATCCCCAGGGCCAATAATAGGTGCAGCCAGGCCATGACCACCTCTTGACTATTTTTATTTCTAAACCCACTATAATCACCTCTGGCATACTAGTCAATGAAAAGGGTTCTCCCCCAATGGGAAAAGGTTTTCAATTCCCAACTATGTTACAATGTTTCAGTGCGGATTGTGACACCTTGACCTCATAGAAACTGCTAATTCTCGGCAGGCTTGATAAAACGCGCCGTTAGCCGGGGACGCCAAGCCAAACTATGGCCGGTTGATAAGGAGTGATGCATGTCTCAACCCCCTGAAGTTAACCCGGTGGTCCATTTGGAAACTTCGCTGGGCCTGATCAGCCTGGAGCTCTGGCCGGAGGCTGCGCCCCTTACGGTGGAGAATTTTCTCACCTATGTAAAAGAAGGTTTTTATGATGGTCTTATTTTCCACCGGGTAGTACCCATGTTCGTGGTGCAGGGGGGCGGGTTTGAACCTGGCATGGTGTACCGCGCCCCCACCCACCCCACCATCCAGAACGAGGCCGCCAATGGCCGGAAAAACCAGCGGGGCACTATAGCCATGGCCCGGGCCTATCCCATAAATAGCGCCGCGGCCCAGTTTTTCATCAATGTGGTGGATAACCCGGAGTTGGACCACAAAGGCCCGGACCCCCGGGAATACGGCTATACCGTTTTCGGCCAGGTGAAGGCGGGTAT
>JAUXZG010000185.1 GCA_030694005.1 Desulfobaccales bacterium
TAGTATGGATAGAATTAATTTTATCAGATCGGAGATGTGTATTGCTTCAAAGGTCACCACTTTGCTTTGGCGTTTGCGCAACACGAAAATGACGGTGGCGAGCATGACGGCCATGGAAGCCAGAAAAATGACCACGTATATTAGAATGTCATAAAAACTTATGGGTGGCGGTGGGCGCATCTGCCGGTTTCCTCCTTTGATCCTGACTACCGGAAGCACTCAAGGAATAACCTAGCCCTGAGGTATTCCGCCTCATTATCACCCCGCGGGCGGGGATACCACCTCAATATCTAAACCTGCCTAATTTGTCAAGGCCGGCGCCGCGGGAGGTTGGAGATGGTGGTTTGGTAATGACCTGGATTTAAATTGACCATCAACCGATAGAGTTCAGATCAGATCTGAAATTTAGGCGACAGGGTACAGACCAAAATAGATATATGAGGCTAATTGTTTGAGGAATTAGATCTCCTCACAGCTTTTTTTCAGTTCGCCATATAATCCACCCGTAAAGTCCCAGATTAATACTCAGCACAATGAAGCCCAAGAAGATCTGCAAGTTCCGTGTGAGGATAGAAGGGTATAGGAGGGGAAGGATATGGTGCTCAATGAAGGTGGTTCGGTAAGGGAGGCCTCCACCTTTCTCTCGAAGCAAGTTCTCAAGCGGAGTAAGTGGGCATACCCAACCGGCAAATTCGATGAGGGCAGCCCATAGGATGGTGGGCACATGTATCCACGCCAAAACCCTCCATTTAAGGACCAGAAATACCCCTAAAATAGCAAAAAGAATAAACGCTAGATGGATTACCAATACGATGTCGGACAGGAAGCGAAAGAGCATGTCGCCTCATAAAATTAAAAGTATACTAATATGCTCGTCATATCGAAACATTTTTATAGGGTCGGAAACCGTCCATATATAGCAGCTATCTTCAAAATGGCTTAAAATTCAAGGCGCAGCCCGGCGTTCACGTAATGGGCAGTATAGTTGCCCCGCCCCACTTCCACGTTGTAGTTGACCTGAGCCGTGAGGTTTTTCGTCAAGCCCGCCACTATCGTGCCCCCCACCACCGCGAAGTCCCGCTTCGGGCTGTCGGTCTTAAACGTAAAGGTGCTGCTGCCCTGGTTGAGGCGGGCATCGAGGCCGCGACTATCGTTGGAGAACTCATGCTGATAGGAGGCATAGGCCTGGGGCACCACCCTGACCTGGCCTAGCTTGAGGGGCACCGTCAGCCGCCCGCCTACGCCCGATTGGAGTGAAGCCGCGCTCTGGGCGGCAACCTTTAAATTTAACGAACCCGCGTCCTGCTCCGTAAAGGCGTCCACCCAGAGGCTGGAGTAAGACAGCGAGGCGATGGGCGTCAAGATGAACCGCTTCAGATCCAAATCATACCCCGTCTCCCCATAGGCATTGAACTGGTGCCCGGTGGTGGAACTCCTGGCGGTGCGGGACAGGCCGCCAAAGTTGATCCCTCTTTCCAGGTTGAAGAGGTTCAAAGCATACCCCAAAGAACCATAAGCGTAAAAGGAGCCCGGAAAGTAGGCCGCATAGGCATTGAGGGGCAGGGTGTTGGCCTCGACGCCGCCTCCCGACCCGTGGAAACCCGTGCCCGTGTGGCTATAGCCGCTGGCTAGGCCCACCAGCAGGTGGTCCCGCAGCCTTAGGTCAACGCCGGCGGTCAGGCCGGCGACGGTGAAGTCATACCCCGTCTGGTTCACGGAGGTCTTCTGGTTGCCGAAGGCCACCCCGGCCTCGGCAAAGAGGCTCCACCGGTTCTCGTTCTCTTTAGCTTTCGCCTTTTTGCCGGCGAACAAACTTGACAGGTCCGAGCCGTTATAGGCCAGCATGATTCCTTCGGCCCGGGAGAAATTCATACTGAAACTACCCAGGTTGCCCGGGGCGGTCATCCCTTTATCGGCGAACCGGAGGCTGGTAAACCGCTGGGCCAGAGTGCGCGTCTGCAGATTGGCGCTGGCAAAACTCAAGGTGGGCAGGGCATTGGCCTTTTCCGGCGAAATCTGCTTGTAGGCATTTTGTACGTCGGAATTGGCCGGAAGATTATCGATGGCAGTGAGTACGGTTCCCAGGTCGCCGGAGGTGGTACTGGCCACGCTATTGAGCATG
>JAUXZG010000190.1 GCA_030694005.1 Desulfobaccales bacterium
CCCACACCCCCCTCCCAACCCACATATGTTGGTCGGAGTAGGCGGAGCCAAAGGCTCCGCCTACTCCGACCAAAAAACATAAGGGATTGGAGGAGGGGGTAAGGGCCTGCGGCCCTTAGCCCCCTCCCCCACCACAATACGATTAGGAGGGAATATGGAATTATACGAAGCCATTTTTAACCGCCGGAGCCACCGGCTTTACAAGCCAGACATGCCCCCTAAAGAAGTTTTGCAGCGGGTGATCGATGCGGCCCGGTGGGCCCCGTCCGGGACCAACGCCCAGGCCTGGGAAATCACCGTGATGGCCGGACGCACTCGGGAGGAATTTGTGGCCCTGGCCGCTCACTCCATTACTCACTTGATGCCCATCTTGCGGGCCGCCGCCATCCCGGAAAAAGGCCAGCAGATGGTGGCCAGATTCTTCCAGGACTTGGGAGGCGCGCCGGCGGTCATCGCGGTGACCATTTACAAAAATGCCGATCCTCACATGAACATCGCCAACATCCAGAGCGGCGCGGCCCTGATGCAAAACCTGCTCCTGGCGGCCCACGCCGAGGGCCTGGGCACCTGCTGGATGACCGGAGTCCTCTATGTGGAAAAAGAACTGCTGGATTACCTGGGGAAACCGGACCAACAACTGTTGGCCATCACCCCCATCGGCTACTCGGCCAAAGAACCGCCGGTGCCCCCCAGAAAACCCCGGGAAGTGCGGTGGTTAGGGTTTGATTAAAGGAAGCAGTCAGCTTTCAGCGGTCAGCTTTCAGCTAATAAATACAAGAACAAAGTAGGTGGGCACGGCCCACCATCAATCGATGGCAAGGCGGGCCGTTTCCACAACAACCCGCTAAGTACCATTAATTCTTTTTTGCTGATAGCTGATAGCTGAAAGCTGACAGCTAATTACCAAAGAGAGGTAAATTTGTCAGAGAGAAAACCGCTTCCTCTAGTAGAGCAGGTGCGGGCGGCAGGTTGAGCGTCCAAGATACCTCCAGGGGTCCTGGAGGAGGTCTTGAAAAGCTTGCCCTTTCATGCTCATCCTGACTTGTTGGTAGGTCTGGAGGCCGCGGACGACGCCGGGGTCTATCGTTTGACTCCGGAGGTGGCTCTCATTCAGACGGTGGATTTTTTTACTCCCATCGTCAATGATCCCTACCAGTTTGGCCAGATCGCCGCGGCCAATGCTTTGAGCGACGTCTATGCCATGGGGGGCCGTCCTCTCACCGCCCTGAACATCGTTTGCTTTCCTTTGAAGACCACTTCGGCGGACATCTTGAAGGCCATACTTCGAGGGGGCATGGACAAGGTGCATGAAGCCGGGGCCTTGCTGGTGGGGGGCCACAGCGTGGAAGATGCGGAACTGAAATACGGCCTGGCGGTGACCGGGGTGGTGCATCCCGACAAAATCCTCACCAAGGCCGGGGCCCGGGTGGGGGATTTGCTAATCCTTACCAAGCCCTTGGGCACCGGCATCATCGCCACCGCCCTGAAAGGCCGCCTGGCTTCGGCGGA
>JAUXZG010000194.1 GCA_030694005.1 Desulfobaccales bacterium
GCCGGGGAGTCGCAGGCCCGCAATCGTTATACCTATTATGCCAGCGAGGCCAGGAAAGCAGGCTATGAATATATCGCCGCCATCTTTCTGGAGACCGCGGACAACGAAAAGGAGCACGCCAAGGTATTTTTCAAACACCTGCAGGAGGGGCAGGCCGAAATTAAGGCAGCCTACCCCTTCCATCTGGGAGACACCTTGAGCAACCTTAAAGCCGCGGCGGCCGGGGAAAATTACGAATGGACCACCATGTATAAGGATTTCGCGGAAGTGGCGGAAAAGGAAGGCTTTAAGAAGATAGCCCGCTCCTTTCGGGAAATCGCCAAGGTGGAGAAATTCCACGAAGCCCGCTACCAGGCCCTGGTGAAACATCTGGAAAAAAACACCCTGTTCCACCGCCAAGAGGCCATCAGATGGCACTGCCGCAATTGCGGCTATGTGGTGAAGGGCAAGAACGCCCCCTCCGAATGCCCTTCCTGCCAACACCCTCGGGCCTACTACGAACCCCTAGCGGAGAATTATGTGTGAGAGATTTTGAGGGGAGGGTGGGGGACCAGTGGGTCCCCCACCCTCCCCAAAAACCACTAACCCCAAAATTTTTATCGGCATTTTAAGGGGTTTCTTTTAAAATGCCGAAAGGCGGCTGGTTTTTGGTCTGGCGGGTGCCCCCCGTTTCTTTAAGGGAGCGGCGCGTCTCTAAAATAGTGGCAGGAAATTATGGTATCTTTTCTGGGGCTTACCTTGCTGGCTTATCTAATGGGTTCCATACCCACCGGTCTTTTGGTGGCCCGCTTTATGGGAGGGCCGGACCCGCGCCGGTGGGGGAGCGGCAACGTCGGTGCGGCCAACCTTTACCGCCTGTTGGGCCGCCAGGCCGGGGGCATTACCTTTTTGGGAGATGTAGCCAAGGGGGCGCTGCCGGTCCTTCTGGGATACCGCTTATTGACACCCCTGGGGCCCTGGCAGGAAGGCGCCGTGGCGCTGGTGGGGGCGGCCGCGGTGTTGGGCCATGTCTTTCCCGTGTACCTGGGTTTTAAGGGAGGCAAAGGGGTGGCCACTTCCTTCGGGGTGGTGGCCGTGGTGGCCCCTTTAGCCGCCGTCAACCTGGCCCTGGTCTATGCGCTGGCCCTGACCCAGACCCGCATCTTTTCTTTGAGCGCCCTCTTCGCCGCCTGGCTGCTGCCCCTGGCCGTGGGCCTGTTCTCCGATTCCAAGGCTTATCTGCTTTTGGCCGGAGGCCTCTCCGGTCTCATCCTGTTCACTCATCGGCAAAACTTAGAGCGACTTTTTAAGGGAGAAGAACCACGCCTTTAGGTAAACCCAAGGAGAAAAAAATGTTGATAAAAGACTGGATGACTCGGGAGCCCATCACCATCACGGATGAAACTTCCATGATCAAGGCTATTCATCTCATGAAGCAGCATCGCTTCCGGCGGCTGCCGGTGGTGCATCAGGGGCAGCTGGTGGGCATGGTTACTGATCGGGACCTGAAGGAGGCCTCACCTTCCAAGGCCACCACCCTGGATGTGCATGAGTTGTATTACCTGTTGGCAGAACTCCAGGTGAAAGAGATCATGACCCGGGACCCCATCAGCGTCTCCCAGGATGACACGGTGGAGCGCGCCGCTCAACTTATGCTGGAGCACACCATCTCCGGGCTGCCGGTGGTGGATGCCCACGGCGCCCTGTTGGGGATCATTACCCAGTCCGATGTCTTTCGGGCCTTCATGCACATCACCGGCATCCGCCAGGGGGGAGTGCAATTCGCCTTGCGCCTCGAAGACCGTCCGGGGCTCATCAAGGAAGTGGTGGACCTGCTCAGGGCCCGGGGGGCGCGCTTTGTGAGCCTGCTGACCTCGTACACCTCGGCCCGGGAGGGCTACCGGGATATCTACCTGAGGGTCAAGAACCTGCCGCCGGAGGCCGTCCAGGCCGCCAAGGAGGAATTGGCCTCCCACTACGAAGTTCTCTATGTGATTCAGGAAGGCGAAAGGGGTTCATGAATTGGGAGAGATTGTGGGGGGAGATTGTAAGTGGGCCTGAGGTCCCCTTACAATCTCCCCCCACCCTCCTCCCAACCCGCATATGAGGCGGGGGAATTCGGGGCCGTAGGCCCCGTCCCCCGCCTGAAAAAAATGCCGTAAAGACAGGAGTCCGCCAGCCCCTGGCCTTAATCCTCTGCAACATACCGCTGTAAGTAACATGCCTGCGAAAACCGACACCGGGCCGGCCCCGGAAACCATCCGGGGCTTTGGCCCCATCGACTTTATCCCGGGGAAGAAGGGCGGGCGCTATCCCTATTGCCATTCCCTGGTGCTTAAGGGGGAAGAGACCTGGGTGGTGGACCCGGCCGCAGATAAAGATTATCTGCGCCACCTGGCCCAGACCCGCCGGGTGAGCGCCGTATTTATCAGCCACTACCACGAGGACCACCAGAAATACAATTACCTTTTCCCGCAGGCCCGGTTCTATGTCCCGGCCGCGGAGGCGCCGGCCTTTACCTCTCTGGAGGGGGTTTTCCACCTGATGGGGCTTGAGGACCCGCAATTTCGGGATTACTGGAGAAAAATCCTCATAAAGGATTTTCGTTTCCGTCCCCTGACCAACCTGATTCCTTACCACCCTGGCCAGCGCTTTCAAAATGGCGAGATCATCCTGGAAATCATCCCCTCCCCCGGCCATACCCCGGGGCATAGCTGCTTTTTTTTCCCCAACCAGGACCTGATTTTCCTGGCCGACGTGGACCTCACCCCCTTCGGCCCCTGGTATGGGGACGCCACCTCGGACCTTGAAGCCTTTGAGGCCACCTTAGACCACCTGCAACAGTTAAAAGCCTCCACGTTCATCACTGCCCACGAAAAAGGGGTCTTCACCTACGAAGAAGCCCAGTCCGGTCTGGCCTCCTTTAAGCAAGCCATCGCCACCCGTCAGGCCCGGCTCCTGGAGATGCTCAAAACCCCCCGGACCCTCAATCAACTGGCGGCCGGCCACTTTTTTTACGGCAAGCCCAAGGAACCCCCCTTCGTCTACCTTCACATCGAAACCCAGATGCTCAAAAAACACCTGGACCGCCTCTTAAAACAGGGAGCAGTCCGCCAAACCCCCACCGGCTATTTGGCTGTTTGAGGTAGTGGGGGGAGGGCCGGGGGAACAGCTATCAGCTATCAGCCAATAAAAAACAATTTAAGTTTATTGAGATAAAAAAGCTGACTGCTGAAAGCTGACCGCTAAACTGACCCCTGGCCCCCTCCCCCACAATCCTTTCCCCTAAACCATATGGTCAATCAGACCCTGGGCGAAGGTGGAGCAGGAAGCTTCCTTGGTATCGGGCAGGAGGCGGGCCAGGTCGTAGGTGGCGATGCCGGCCTTAAGGGTTCGGGGCAGGCTTAAGTGGATGAGTTGGGCCGCTTCGGTCCAGCCCAGGTATTCCAGAAGCATGGCTCCGGAGAGGATGAGGGAGCTGGGGTTGACTTTATCTAAGCCCGCGTATTTGGGGGCGCTGCCGTGGGTGGCTTCGAAGATGGCGCAATTATCGCCGATGTTGGCTCCCGGGGCCATGCCCAAGCCCCCCACCTGGGCCGCCAGGGCGTCGGAGATGTAGTCGCCGTTCAAGTTGGGGGTGGCGATGACCTGGTATTCTTCCGGCCTGAGCAGCACTTGCTGGAACAGGTTGTCCGCCAGGCGGTCTTTGAGGACCACTTTGCCGGGGGGGGCCTGGCCGTGGTAGCGGGTGGTCAGTTCCGCTTCCGGGATGACCTTTTCCGGAAATTCCAGGGCCACTTCATAGCCCCAGTTCTGGAAGGCCCCTTCGGTATATTTCATGATGTTGCCTTTGTGCATCAGGGTGACCGAGGCCCGGGCGTGGTCCAGGGCGTATTTCAGGGCCATGCGGATCAGGCGTTTGCTGCACCTCTCCGTCATGGGTTTGATCCCCACCGCGGCGGTGAGGTCCAGGGAACAGCCCAGTTCCTGGTTGAGGAAGTTTATCAGGCGTTGGGCCTCAGGACTGGTGGCGGCCCATTCCAGGCCGGCATAAACGTCTTCGGTGTTTTCCCTGAAGACCACCATGTCGATCTTTTCCGGTTCTTTCATGGGGCTGGGCACGCCTGCGTAGTAGCGCACCGGGCGGATGCAGGCATAGAGGTCCAGGACCTGGCGCAGGGTGACGTTGAGCGACCGAAAACCGCCGCCGATGGGGGTAGTGAGGGGGCCTTTGAGGGCCACCCGGTATTCCCTCAGGGCGGTTAAGGTCTCCACCGGCAAATAACTGCGGGTATGTTTAAAGGCCTTTTCCCCGGCCAGGACTTCCTGCCAGACGATCCGGCGCGTCTTGCCGTAGGCCTTGGCCACCGCGGCGTCCAGCACCGGGCGGGTGGCCCGCCAGATATCCGGTCCGGTGCCGTCTCCCTCAATGAATAAAATGATGGGCCGAGACGGGACCTTTAGACCCTCGGCGGTGTTTCCGGTAACCTTTTCCCCCACTTCTAAATCGTGATGTGGCATGGTTCTCCTCGCGGGCAATAATTTTTTTATTTCAACCTATTTTCGCCAACGGTGCAAGTCATTCATGAAGGGAGAGGCCCCGGCCGCGGGGGCGTCGCCAGCCAGCCACGGTTTATTCGTAAAAGAATTTTATCGAAGTGAAAAGACCTACAAGGGAATTACCAATTATAAGAATGGCAGCAATGAATAATAGTAAAGTAAGAGGATAGACTACTACTTTAAGGATTGGACGTTGCTTAAGTATCCCCTGAAGTAGTTTTATAAGGTTTCTAAATTCCTCCGAGAACGGAATAATAATTAAGAGAAATCCGGCATAAAAAAGTAAGGAGTCCAGCACCGGTTAGAGACTTTCTTTATGGTCAGCCACTTTCCCCACCGACCTGCCCTCAAGTCCTCCGCAGCCCTGGTCGGCGCCGCACCGCCCCGGGCGACGGCGTTAGCCGTTTTTAAATTTCGGTTTTAGCGCCCACCAGAAAACCAGGAGGACGCCGATGGCGCCCAGCACTAAAAGGAGGGGATTGTCTGCCAGCTGGCGCCCGACCCAGGCCGACAATTCATCAATGGCGGATTTGCCTTTTTCCCACAAGTTGTGGTCCATGGCCACCTCCTTAATGGGT
>JAUXZG010000195.1 GCA_030694005.1 Desulfobaccales bacterium
AATTGACCATGAGCCGCGCATATCAGGGTGGTAGTAGTGTTCCCGCGCAATGGGTAACAAGTCAACGATGCGATCAATCGCGGCTTCTAGTGCAGGTGCTAGATCAGGATAATACTCAGCGAGCTCTTGCATTCTGCTGCGCTCAAAGGGTGCGTTATACACAAAAACTGGACCGCTCATACCAACAGCATCAATCAAACTCATCGCAAATGGTCTACGAGGATCACTTTGACCATCAGCTAAATATGCGAAATGTGTCATCACGCCCTTAGCAGTTTCAACATGGCATGACCACTGAAATGGCACTTGCATGTAGGGGCGCGTTCCTGCCCAAACTGGTACTGCAGGGTTGATGGTTTCAAAGTCAATGTAATAACGCGGGTAAGGTAGCGCGGCAATGATTCTGCCAGCCTCTGGATTCAGTTCGGCCTCTCCATTTTTTGTTATACGCCAAACACGCTGATGATTCCAATTGCCTAGACGTTCTTCGGGAACATCGCGTAAATCCGTATAACCTTCAGCACGTAAACTCGCAGCCATTGTTTTTCCGTAGGGTAAAACCTCTGGTGGAAAGCCATCTTCTGGATCAGTTTTAGGAGAGCAGTATCCAATAAATGAGCATGGGAAAGGACTGTTACATTGATTGCCTGTAGCAATGCAAGGCTCTTCACCAGATAAGGTTTCTTGAGCATCCTTAATCCAGTCTGGCACTTCGTCTTTCATACCTGAAATCTGCTCACTAACATCGGCATAATGAAACAGCCCTTGGTAATCTCCGCCACCAGGGTAGACAAATGAATTATCGATATGCGCAATTTCAACACTAGTCAGATTAAGCTCTGCTTGCTGAGCCACCCAGCTTTGTATAGCCGCATCAGTCAGGTAGTAATCTTTAACGCTAGTAGATGACTTTACTTCTACCATACGATAGCCATTTTGATCAGGCAGCATCAAATCTGCACGAATCAGCAATCCGTCAGCTTGTAGCGTCGCTTCAAAAATCGGACGTTTCTCACCAGCCAAAATCGCTTTAGTATCAATCACAGCCTGACCAAGATCATTACCATCAATTAACACGCCATCTGGATAAAGTTGTTGTGCCAACTCTCCTACATAAGTGCCTATGTCTAAGCGCGCTTGATTGCCATCGCCGCATTCCAACTCTGGATGATGCACTTTTAGCCACAATCGCTTGGGGCATTGACGGTTAAGCAATATACGTGATTTTGATAGGCCGTGACGTTTTGTTTGTGGGTTATTCATGATTCATTGGTTTATAAGTTTTTACTTGATTGGAAGTTCTCTTGTAGATAATTTTCCCCGCATACTCTGAAGCCGGTACATCAAACTTATAGACACCTTTGAATCGGTACATAACATCCCCTAAATTGCTTCTTACACGTGCAAAGGTTATTCGCTCTTTAAGGTTGTCTGGGGAACTTTTGGCTTTATCAAAATACGCTTTGTGATCGAGTTTATATCTTTCACGGATTTCAGTTTCATCTGACGAAATTTCATTCTCCCACTCCTCATTTTCATAGAGTTTTGGAAACCAAAGCATTTTTTCTTCAACGGCATGCTTGGCAAACGCTTTTTGGTAGCCTGCGTAATCGTGCCCAAAGCAATTACAAGCATGTGCAATTGTTCTAAATGCCACATTATCATCTACAGAGATCGACCCTCTATCAATATAAGTTTGAGGGTTATATTCGGCTTCAATATCCCAGAGATGTAGTGTTTCAGTGTCAATTTTTGTCTTAATTTCATTTTGAATAAAATCAACAACCTCATCAATTTGCTGATTGATATTTTCAATATTATTTTCAACGCTTTTTTCAACATTATCCTCAATACTTTTTGCAAAAATACTAATTCTTTTAATAATATGTCCCGTTGCATTGATGATATCGGCTTCTCTAACAATATCCTGCTCAACTTGTGTGCCATCTGCGTTGAAATGTTGCGATTCATCAACTTCTATATGTAGCTGAATCTGTGGAAAATACATATCTGTTAATGCACGCCCAGTAGGCCGGGTTATATGCTGTTGCGTTACAAATTTAATATTCAGGTTGTTTAACAAATGCCAGATTCTGGTAATTACGTAATTCTCATATTTCTTCTTATATGACTTTGCAATTTGGCGGATGATGTAATCAGTTTTATTCATAGTTGTACGGTTAGCTTTAGTTTGTTAAGAATTGGATCAAGAATTATTGCTGTGATTGTCCCTAGATGCTCATCAAACGTCATGCATGGTTGTTCATTTAATTCTAACAATTCAAGCAGTCTGGTGATGTCTGAGGTAGATGCATAACGTTTGGTCAAACGTGCGGCGCTTTTCACAAAGATTACTTCAATATCAAAGCGGTCATTATTGGTAAAAAAAGTCAGATATTCATTCATTATGATATGTATTTTCTAATCAAGAGGAGGTCTAATTTTGATGCTAAGTTCACTTCATTATATAGTTTTCAAACAACCCATACTGCCCATCAAAGTTTAAGCGTATGCATCCGAGTGATCCATTACGATGTTTTGCAATAATAATTTCCGCTGAGCCCTTGTCTACACTTTCAGGATCGTATACTTCATCTCGATAGAGAAACAACACAATATCGGCATAATTAGATGATTGTAAGTCTTTCAATACAGGTCGTTTATCTGTGCGCTTCTCTAGGTTACGGTTCAGTTGAGAGAGTATGATTATCGGACAATTAAGCTGTTTAGCTAACATCTTAAGTGATTGTAAAGCTACATCAGTTCTTACAATGCTATTTTCATTCTGAATCCTTGAATTTACTGACATCAATTGCAAACAATCCACAATTATTAGTCCTAAATCTCCACGTTGGCTTTTCAATTTGAGTGATCTTGCGCATATATCATTGCTATTAAGACTAGATTCATCATCAATATATATTGGAGTTTCACTCAACTTACCCAGAGCAAATTTGATTTGCTCCCAATCATCATCTTTTATATCCCCTGCCAGCATGCGATGTTTATTTAAATGACCCACCGAAGCGACAAGTCTCATAGCAAGTTGATTTGAAGATGCATCCATGGAAAATATTGCCACAGGCAGTTGGCTATTAAGTGAGACATTTTCAGCTATATTTAATGCAAATATCGTCTTACCCATTGAAGGTCTTCCAGCTACAATGATTAAATCACCTTGTTGCAAGCCTGCTGTTATTGAATCTAAATCATCAAAGCCTGTAGCAACTCCAGTTATTTTGTGCTGATTATCGTGGGCACATGCTTGATCTATAACGCTAATGACATTAGGTAGTAACTCTTGAATGCTAAAAAAACCTTGATTACTTAATTCAGCCTTATTATGATCTAACTCTTTTTTGTTTTTAATCACATTGTCACAATATGCTATGTTTATCTGATTAGATGATTGATAACGCTTTGATAACCAATCAGCGAAAAAATAATCTGGGCTGCCTAAATGTTGCATACCCACGGTGCGCTCTCTAAATATTTGCATGAGCGTTTGATCACTAGGTTCATAGTAGATTTTTTCCAACATTTCCCGATGTTTAAGCTGCATCATTAAATATCTAGAGTGAATTTTGGTCGCTTCGGTGATACCCACATCACCAATCATGCGAATCATTTCAATGAACTGATGAGACCACATTAACATGCCTCTTGATTCACTTAACAATGCATCAATCCAAGGGTCTGGGGTGGCAGTTAATGCTGGTAAGTTGCGTCCAGTTCTTAGATGCATCAAAAATAGTTTAGGCACCATTAACCAATCTCCCATAGTTCTAGGGTTAAATTGTGTCACCCATTTATCAAAGCTGCTTACACCCCAAAAAGGTACTGAAGTTTCAGCATCCTCCTCAAAATACAACTCCGCAAAAGCAAGCAAAACTAAATTTGAAACGCCGTTATCTGTCTTATCACAACCAATCATTGCCCAGATGCCTTCAGGAATATTCTCGGCAGTATTTTTACATTTAACTGCGTTTTTAACCCAAGGTTGAATTGCCATGCTGAACATTTCCGCTCGAAACTCTTGGTAATTATTTATCGATGCAAAATCACTCTTAAGCTTTCTAATTTCCATTAATTGGTAACTTTCTTGCTTTGCTTCTATTGAACCCAGTGACATTTATTTAGACTCCATTTTGAGATGCTCTGAAATAGTGATGAGTGCATTATATGAAGCTACTGCGACATAATGTGGCGCATGCAACGTGTTAAATGTAAGTTCCATATTTAATAAACGCTTCATACACACTGAGATTTTCATGAAAAATACAATAAAACAAATAATTCAAGAATTTAAAGTTGCCTCAGTACCTGATGCAGCAACATCTGATGCAAACTTCATGGCGTTGTTATCTAACATAACTGGAGATTTCAGCTTGGTATTGCAGGTGCAGTATAAAGACGTAATCTAGTTGCTTGGCGTGTCGAGGATGTTGGTGATGCATTAAGCTGATGTAAAGCGTAATGTTATTATCATTAACTTAAAATTTAAATAATGCAGCACAAGGATATTATGATGAGTAGATTTACCAATGAACAATTACATCAGCGCAAATTTGAGCGCGCTGCTTGGGTGATGAGGCATATCTGGGAAGAGCTTCAGGATGATCCTAAACGTGAAGCAAAAATGCACTCAAGGCTTTTTGATGTGCTCGTTGGCACTCCTCGCAACATCGGCACATCAATAAAAGGTGGTGGTCACAAAGAGCATCTTGTTCCTTGTGCACTTTTACGCGATCGAGCTTTTCATATGTTTTGGGAAGCCTTAGATGCTAAGAAAGACATGACAGAAGTGGAAAAAGAGGTGGCTCAGATGCTAGAACGTTTCTTAGTAATCGCACATATTTCACGTGATGAAGCGCATAAATTGGATCATAAGCTTGGTTTAAAGACAAGGATGCCAGATGATTGGACTTGGGAGACTGGCTTAATTGATGCTCGGCTTACACATGCAGGAATAACATTAAAGTAAGTATTTTTTGGCTGCCTTAGAAAGTGTTTCTGCAATCTCACTTCTAAGCGCTGCAGGCGCTAACACCTCAACGCCGCCTCCAAAGCCAAGTAGCCACCAAACTAGTTGCGGTGTATCTGCAACGGTGGCCGTAACCATTAGTGCATCATCTTCTTTTACGATGGTTTGATCGAGGCTTAGCGGCGTTTCATAAAGGTGGTCACCGGCTTCTGGAGTGAACTTAGCGACCAGCTTTAATGATTTGCCTTCACCATAGCCCATTCTTCCACTCGAGATTTCAGCATCAATGTTGAAGCCTTCAGGCTTAATCACACTTTCATGAAGTATTTCTGCTTCCTGAATGCGATGTAATGACAATAAGCGCGTATCTTCAAAATCGTTGATGCGTACAAATAAATAAGTGATTGCGCCACGCTGTATCAGTGCTAATGGATGGATTCTGTATTGGTTAGCCTCTCTACCTCTGGCGTGGTAAGTGATTTTTAGCTGACGGTCTAACAATAAAGCCTGTGTGACCTTGGTCTGCACGGCCTCATTGATTAATGGAGCAAGCAACGGCTGTGTAGCTGCAACTGAACGTACTTTGTTCTGCCAAGATGAAACCTTGTTATCCGAAGTCATCGACTTCAAGCGTTTTTCAGCACTGCTAAAGTACGGTGTCATTACTTCAAGCGTTGATGCAGGCAGCATATTTTTCAGATGTGCCTGAACGAGCTTGAGCATCAGAGCTTCATGATGTCCCAAACCCGGCAAATCAAAAGCCGCAGCATCTTTCTGCCAACTCCATCCGTAGGGTTTGTCTCGGTCATCCAATGTAAGCGGGAATTTTAACGACAACTCCTGTAAATCTCGCTCTACAGTTCGCTTGCTTACTTTAAACTGATCAAGCTCCAGTTTATCTTTTAGCTCACGAGCCGATATCTTTCCTGGGTAACGTGGAATTTGCCTCAGCATCTCCCACTGTCTCAGTAGCGTTTCATTTACACCAGACATAGGTCATCATTTCCATCTAAATAATTGGAGCTCGCACACATGCAAGCTCTCATTCAAAATTACTCCGTGCATTATAACAACCCTGCATGGCGAGTGATTATAAACTCAGTAATGCTTGATGCAACTGAACAAGCTGATGAACGTTTGATAACTTATTCGGCACATGATTATTAGCTTTATTTAATCCAAACTGCTCAAATAGTATTACTAAGTTAATACGCTGATTTGGGCATACGCTTTTAGCTAAGCCTCTTAAATCTAAAAGAGCAAGGTAATGATCATCAAGTGGGGTCAAGCCCAATCGAGAAAATTCATTTTCTAAGAATACAAGATCAAAGCCCGCCCCAAAACAAACCAATTCTGCACCATGTATTAATCTTGCAAATTGTTCGGCTATCTCTTTAAAGCGAGGCTTGTCTTCTAAAAACTCAAGACCATATCCGTTCACTTCCTCCGCCGCAGGACATAAATGCAAAGTATCTGGATTAATGTAGCTATGAAAATAATTTTCTGTTGTTTTATCATTTATGACCTCTATAGCCGCAATTTCTACAATTCTATCAAGGGCAGGGTTCATGCCTGTAGTTGCAATATCAATGTATACCTTACGCATTTGTTACTCATCTTGTATTTTAAAAACTTAACT
>JAUXZG010000202.1 GCA_030694005.1 Desulfobaccales bacterium
CCCCCCCCCCCCCCCCCCCCCCCCCCCCCCCCCCCCCCCCCCCCCCCCCCCCCCCCCCCCCCCCCCCCCCCCCCCCCCCCCCCCCCCCCCCCCCCCCCCCCCCCCCCCCCCCAAAACCACTCTCAACTCTTCACCCGCCACACTGTTCCCTGGGGGGTATCTTCTAAGAGTATATCTAATTCGGCCAGTTGTTTTCTGATGTTGTCGGCCTGGGCGAAGTCTTTGTTTTTGCGGGCCTGGGTACGGGCGGCGATGAGTTTCTCGATCTCCTGGGGGGAGATTTTCAAGTCTGCGGCCTTCTGGCGCAGGCTGGTAACCATCTCCTGGGGGTCGGCCTGGAGCAGGTTCAGCACCCGGCCCAGGCTGGACAGGTCGTGGTGCACTTCCTTAAGCAGGGCCAGGTAAGGCGGCTCCGAGGCGGGGTGTTCCAGCAGGCGGTTGGTCAGGCGCACCGCCTCAAAGAGATAGCCCAGGGCCTGGGCGGTATTGAGGTCGTCGTCCATGGCGGCTTCAAAGCGGTTTCGCAGGGATCGAAGCCGAGCCAGTTCGTCGCCGCTCAGCAGAGAGGTAGTGAAATCCGGGGGAGCGGGTCCGGTCGCCTTCTGATAATGGCGAAGTATGTCCTCAAGCCTGGCCACAGAGGTGTAAAGGCGGAGCAAGGCGGTCTCGGCTTCGGCCAGGGCGGCGTCCGAAAAATCCAGGGGGCTGCGGTAATGGCTGTTAATGAGAAAGAACCGCACCACCTCCGCGGGAAAACGAGCCAGGACCTCTTTCACCGTAAAAAAGTTCTTGAGCGATTTGGACATCTTTTCCTGGTCGAGGGTGAGCAGGCCATGGTGCAGCCAGTAGCGGGCGAAGGGCTTGCCGGTGGCCGCTTCGGACTGGGCGATTTCGTTTTCGTGATGGGGGAAGATCAGGTCCTGGCCGCCGCCGTGGAGGTCCAGGGATTCTCCCAGGTAATACATGCTCATGGCGGAGCATTCGATATGCCAGCCCGGCCGGCCCGGACCCCAGGGGCTGTGCCAGGCCGGCTCTCCGGGCTTGCTTGCCTTCCACAGGACGAAATCCAGGGGGTCTTCCTTGTGGGGGTCCACCTCTACCCGGGCCCCGGCCCGCATATCCTCCAGGCTCTGGCCGGACAGTTTGCCGTAGCCGGAAAAGCGCCGCACCCGGAAATAGACATCGCCCTCTCCTGCATAAGCAAACCCTTTATCCTCCAGACGGCGGATAAGGTCGATAATTTCCGGCAGGTGCTGGGTGGCCCGGGGTTCGATCTGGGCCGGAGGCACGCCCAGGGCCGCCATGTCTTCCTGAAAAGAGGCGATGTAGCGCTCCGCCACTTCCTGCCAGGACAGTCCGGTTTCCTGGGCGCGGCGGATAATCTTGTCGTCGATGTCGGTAAAGTTGCGCACCCAGGTGACCCCAAAGCCCCGGTGAAGCAAATAGCGGACGATGACCTCAAAGGCCACGGTGGACCGGGCGTGTCCTAAGTGGCAGTCGTCGTAAACCGTCACCCCGCAGGCATAGAGGCCCACCTTGGGAGGGCTCAAGGGCTGAAAAATTTCCTTGCGTCTGGTTAGAGTATTATAAAGCAGCATGGCAAAAAGAGCTTGACAAGGTAAACAAGATAGGCGAATTCATTCCCCAACCCGGCCCCCCAAGATTAGGGGCCCTTTAGGAGGAATGATGTCAGAAGTTATCAGCCGCGTTACTAAAAACGCCCGGGAGGTCCTGTTCCTGTCCCTTTCCGAGTTCAAAGGCCACCGCCTCATCGACTTTCGGGTTCATGTCCCCGGGGATCAAGAAGGGGAATGGGTCCCCACCCGCAAGGGAGTCTCCCTGGCGGTGGGTCTTTATCCCGCCTTCAAGCAAGCCCTGGCCCAACTGGAGGCAGCTCTGATTGACCAAGGCCTCCTGGACCAGGAGGATCTGGAAACGCCCCAATAACCATTAATTTTATATCATAATCCTTAATACCCGCAAAGGCAAAGTAAACGGGCGCAGTAGGGGTAAGGCCTGGGAAAAAGGGGAGATTCCCCGGGTGGGGTAGGGCCGGGACGGCCTGGCCTCAATTCCACAAGCTCAGCCTTCCCTGGTAATCCAGGAAATTTACCGGTCCGCCTTGATTTGCCAGGCGACACTACTATATTGATGTTAAACCATCAAGCATCAAGGCCGGAAAGGAGCAGCCATGAGTTATACCGCCAAAGACTACGCCCATCTGCTGGGTATGGAAGGATTCAGCGACACCCTGCTCAAAAACCACTTCACCCTCTACCGGGGCTATGTGACCAACACCAACAAAGTCATGGATCTTTTGGGGGCGATGTTGAAAGAGGGCAAACCGGGAACCCCGGAATTTGCCGAATTAAAAAGGCGCCTGGGCTGGGAATTCAACGGCATGCGCCTGCATGAGCTGTACTTCGAGAACCTGGGAGGCAACGGCGACCAGGCCAAAGCCGCGGCCCTGGTAAAAACCCTGGAGGCCCAGTTCGGCTCCTTTGACGCTTGGGCTACGGATTTCAAGGCCACCGCCAGCATGCGGGGCATCGGCTGGGTCATCCTCTATAAGGACCCCGAATCCGGCCAGCTCATCAACCAGTGGATCAACGAACACGACGTGGGACACCCGGCGGGCTGCCGCCCTCTGCTGGTCCTGGACGTCTTCGAACACGCCTTCATGATTGACTACGGCCTCAAAAGAGCCGACTACATTGCCAGCTTCTTTAAAAACCTCAAATGGGAAGCCGTAGCTAAACGTTTGGGTTAGGAGGAGAGCAGGTCTTGTGGGGGGAAGGCCAGGGAGATGATCTCCCTGCCCTCCCCCCACACCCCCCACCCAACCCGCTTAAGTTGGGGGAAGAAGTCTGGGCCTCTGGCCCAGACTTCTTCCCCCAATTTTAAACTTAAGGGATTGGGGGAGGGGGCTTGGGGGAGGATTGTAAGTGGGCCCGCGGCCCTTACCCCCTCCCCCAATTCTGTAAGGAGACCCCTATGCCCACCGGTTATGTTTATGATGAGCGGTATTTATTGCATCGGCCTGGGGAGTGGCATCCTGAGCGTCCGGAGCGGCTCGAGGCTATCCAGCAGCGTCTTAACGACACTGGCCTGATAGAGGAACTGGTTCGCATCCGTCCTTATGAAGCGCCCTTGCCGTGGGTGGAGCGGTTGCATGCTCCGGACTATATCCGGCGTTTTCGGGAGGCTTGCGCCCGGGGGGCCGGCATCTTCGAGGTGCCGGATTGCGGTATCTCTCCGGAGTCCTATGAGATCGCCCGGTTGGCCGCGGGCGGGGTCATGGCCGCAGTGGAGGCGGTGATGGAGGGCCTGGTGGGCAATGCCTTTTGTGCGGTGCGGCCTCCGGGGCACCACGCCGAGCACGCCCGGGCGTTGGGTTTCTGTTTTTTTAACAATGTAGCCCTGGCCGCGCTTTATCTTCTGGAGCAGTTCGGTTTGGAGAGGGTGGCCATCGTGGATTGGGATGTGCACCACGGCAACGGCACGCAGCATCTATTTGAGGCCGACCCCCGGGTTTTTTATCTCTCTTTGCACGAGGACCCCCGATCTTGTTATCCCGGCACCGGCTACGCCCGGGAAAGAGGCCGGGGGCCAGGGGAGGGGTTTACTTTGAACCTGCCCTTACCCTCGGGCAGCGGCGACGCCGAGGCCCTAAAGGCCCTGACGGAAGAAGGGCTGCCTGCCCTTAAGCAATTCGCTCCCCAATTTCTCCTGATCTCCGCCGGGTTCGACGCCCACCGGGACGACCCCCTGGCCCGCCTGGAGTTTAGCCGGGAAGGATACCGGGCCATGGGGCGGCTCCTGTTAGATCTGGCCCAGGAAACCGCCTCCGGGCGGGTCATCACCGTGCTGGAAGGGGGGTATAACCTCCAGGTG
>JAUXZG010000212.1 GCA_030694005.1 Desulfobaccales bacterium
GGCAGTGGTTCGCGGTAGCCGTTATGGCGCTTGACCAATTCCAGGTAGCGCAGGGGGTCAAAGTTCACATACTGGTATTCCTTAAACACCTTACCCCGGCCCAGGTAGCTGTGGACCAGGAGTTTTTGAAACTCCACAAACCCCAGCTCACCTTTACCGGCAATCTGGTGGCTCATGAAATTCGGAGTCTTGTCGGGTAAATATTCCGGGATAGGGTGGTTCACGAATTCATGGGCATGGTAGAGGCCCAGCAAGTGGCCCAACTCGTGGATCAGCAGGTTGGCCAGCCAATCCCGGTTCTGCTGGTCTTTGCCGGGCTCCGGGGAAAACTCGGTTTCTTGGAAGCGCTTGAAGGACACCTGGACCATGGATAGAGGCAGGTGGGCAAAGGCGCATTTATCTTTGCACACCTGGAGAAACCGCAGACGGAAAGGGGGCGCCACGTCAAAGGCCTTGAAGCTCCGGTTCAGCCACTCCTTATGGGTCAGCAATTCCACCCTGAAGCGCTGGGCCGGAACCAGTGGTCCCGGTTGAGGGCCGGCCGCCTCCTGGCGCAGGTTCACTCCCAGGCGGGCATAAAATTTCTGGACCCGCTCCCACACCAGGGGCAGCATGCGCCGGCAATCGGCCAGCTCCGGCTCCGGGGAGACATAGACTTCCACTGTTACCGTCTTGGGGCTAAGGTCCACCGGCCCCAGGTCGGTAAAAGAAAACAGGGCCGATTCCTCCCGGATAGTCAATTCCTGGGCGCCCACCCCGGCCGCCAGTAATCCCAGACCCAGAAACAGGATCAAGACCGCCGCACCAATATAGGGTGCCTTGGCAACTTTCATCCTTTTCCCCTTGTTTTTCCTGAACGGTTTATTATAATTTATATTTTTGGGAAGGAGAACATCATGGCCTATGCCTGTGACATCTGCGGTAAACGCCCTCGGGTGGGGAACAATGTCAGCCACGCCAACAACCACACCAAGCGCCGCTGGAAACCTAACCTGCGCCGGGTCCGGGCCTTGAACCAGGGGACCGTCCGTTATATCCAGGTCTGCACCCGCTGCCTGCGCTCCGGCCTGGTAGTAAAGCCGGCTTGAGGAAGCTTTCAGCTTTCAGCTATCAGCGGTCAGCCAAAAATCAAATAAAGACAATCATCGGTGGGGCAGGCCTCTGTGCCTGCCTCAAATATTTCTGGGAAAATCTTCCCGATTTTCTGGCGGGCGCGGAGGCCCGCCCCACCTTTTTAATTAAACCTTCTTATGCCAGTAGGCATTGAGGAAGGCGACTTGTTAGCCTACCACATTTAGTGCCACCAGACGGAATACAAGATTAAGAATATGTTTCGCGTCATCCTCAATTATGTTGTATGGATGCCGTTCATCTTGAACTGCCCTTAATTCTATCGAATCTTTATGTCCAGGCTTTCGGAAGTGAACAAGTGGATTTCTTAAACGGCGCGCCTTATCAAATATTTCTAATTCTTGATCAGTAATCCAACCTGCTGCGTAGGCTTCTTGGAAAAGATTCTCGCTATTAGCGCGCTGTAAGTCGTTTCGTCCAGCACCGTAGAACATTGCTACAAGTGCGCGTTCTACATACGCAAAACCAAGTATTGCAGATGCCAAAAAACTGACCGTAGACGAAGCAGTACCGTGCTTCCTCAAATAATTGCTTTGCTATCCATCCGCCATTGAACGTCCAGATTTGGGCGGCAGGCGCCTTCGAGATTAACCACTCCAGTCTCTCTACACGTTGCGCAAAGCAACCTTTGTCCTCTTCTAGTAGCCATTTTTCTGGCTTGTTGGGCATAATTTAAAGGATAATTTAATGTTAAACTGACCGCTGACCGCTGACCGCTCCTTTTACCCCGTCTTCCTTTTCACCGAAATCACTTCTTTCAGGCGCTTCAAGGCGGCGAAGACCTTTTCCAGGTGTTGGTGGTCCGCCACCTGGATGGTGAACTGGGCGATGCCTTTGCGGTCTTGGGTGGTCTCCACCTTGGCCCGGGTGACGTTGACTTCCGCCATCTTCAGGGCGCTGGTGATGTCCGCCAGCAGGCCGGGTTTGTCCACGGTGACCACCTGGATGTTCACCGGGTAGAGTTTCTGCCGTTCCCCGCCCCCGTCCCATTCCGCGGGAATTTGTCGGAAAGACTCGGTGCTGGCCAGATAAGAGCAGTCGGCCCGATGGATGGTAACCCCTTGGCCCCGGGTAATGTAGCCCGTGATGGCATCCCCGGGGATGGGCTGGCAGCAATTGGCCAACCGGATCAACAGATCGTCCAGGTCTTTGATTTTGAGCCCGCCCTGGTCTTTTTCCCGCCGCAGTTCCGATTTCTGGGGGACCACCTCTTCCACCGCCGCCGGCGCAGTCTTAAAAAGCCGGCTCCCCACCTGTCCGGGCGACACCTTGCCGTGACCGACGGCCGCCAGAAGATCGTCAACGCGCACAAAAGAGAGTTCCTGGGCCACCCGGTTAAGTTCTTCCCCGTTCTTCAGCAGTTTCTGGAGACTGGCCCCGCCTTTGCGCAGTTCCCGGTCCAGAATTTCCTTTCCCAGGGTAATACTCTGTTCCCGGGCCGCGATGTTGAGCCACTGCTTGATCTTGGAGCGGGCCTTGGTGGTGCGCACAAACTGGAGCCAGTCCCGGCTGGGGTGGTGGTTGGGCGAGGTGATGATCTCCACCGTGACTCCGTTTTGCAACTCCGTGCGCAGCGGCACTAGGCGGCCGTTGACCTTGGCGCCGGTGCAGCGGTGGCCCACCTCCGTATGGATGGCATAGGCAAAATCCACCGGGGTCGCCCCCCGGGGGAGTTCCTTGACTTCGCCCTTGGGGGTAAAAACATAGACCTCGTCCGGGTAAAGCTCTAGGCGCACCCCCTCCAAAAGCTCCTGGGGGCTCGTCAGATCCTTCTGGAGGTCCACCATCTCTTTGAGCCAAGTGAAGCGCCGGGCGTCCTCAATCTGGAAGCGCCGTTTTTCCTTGTAACTCCAGTGCGCGGCGATGCCCTCTTCCGCCACCCGGTTCATTTCCCTGGTGCGGATCTGGATCTCCAGGCGCTCCCCGTACTGGCCGATAACGGTGGTGTGAATGGACTGGTACATATTGGCCTTGGGCATACCGATATAGTCCTTGAGGCGGCCCGGCACCGGCCGAAACAGGGCATGGATGACGCCCAAGGTTTCGTAACAATCAGCCACCGTATTCACAACGATGCGGAAGGCCAGCAGGTCGTAAAGTTCGTCCAGGGTGATCTGCTGCGCCTGCAGCTTGCGGTAGATGCTGTAGTAATGTTTGAGGCGGCCGCTGATCTCTCCCTCTATCTGGTGTTCCGCCATTTTCTCCCGCAGCAGCTGGCACACCTCCTGGATATATTGCTCCCGTTCCCCCTTTTTGCGGGTCAGCCCTTCCTGGATCTGCTGGTAGGCCTCAGGCTCCAGGTAAAAAAAGGCCAGGTCTTCCAGCTCCGCCCTGAGGCGGAACATCCCCAGGCGGCCGGCAAGGGGGGCGTAAATGTCCAGAGTCTCCCGGGCGATGCGTTTCTGCTTGGCCGGCTCCATAAAACCCAGGGTGCGCATGTTGTGCATCCGGTCTGCCAGCTTCACCAATAGCACCCGGATGTCGTGGGACATGGACAGCACCATCTTGCGGAGGTATTCCGCCTGCTGGGTGAGGCTGTCCCCAAAGATCAACTGGCCGATCTTGGTGATGCCGTTGACAATGTCCGTGACCTCTTCCCCGAAGTATTCGTCCAGTTCATCCAGGGTGGTGGCGGTGTCTTCCACCGTGTCGTGGAGCAGACCGCAGGAAACGGTGATGGGGCCCAGGCCCATCTGGGCCAGGAGATAGCTCACTTCCAGGGGATGGGACATGTAAGGCTCGCCGCTCCGGCGCGACTGTCCTTCGTGCGCCCGGGCCGAAAAGACGTAGGCCTTCTCGATGAGGGAGGTATCCGCCTCCGGATGGTGCTTGTGGACTTCATCCACAATGTCTTGCAGGCGGATGATTCTAACCATGGAGTTCCTTAAGAATTCTTTCCTTCAGAAAACTGAGCAGTTCTGCAAAGGGTACTAAAATGGTTTCCTGGGTGCTTCGCACGCGGACCTCCGCGGCTTGCCCGGCAAGGGTCTTGGGACCCACCACCACCCTTAAAGGGATCCCTAACAGATCGCAGTCCTTGAACTTTACCCCGGGGCGTTCATCCCGGTCGTCTAAGAGCACCTCGATCCCAGCGTCTGCCATTTCCTCGTGCAGGCGCAAAACGCACTCCTTGGTAGCCTCATCGTTAAGGGAAATGGGAATCAGACCCACCTGGAAGGGGGCCAGGGCCATGGGGAAGATGATGCCGTGCTCATCATGGCCCTGCTCGATGGCCGCGGCCACAATGCGGCTGACGCCAATGCCGTAACAGCCCATGTAAATATGGCGCTCCACGCCGTCCGCATCCAGGTACACCGCCTTCAAGGCCTGGGAGTATTTGAGGCCCAACTTAAAAATATGCCCCACCTCGATGGCCCGCATAATCTCTAAAGCGCCCCGGCAGCTGGGACAGTGGTCCTGGTCCGTCACCGTCCTCAGGTCGGCCACCTGGCTGATAGCCATGTCCCGAAAGGGGTGCACCCCGATCAAGTGATAGCCGTCCCGGTTGGCCCCGGTGACCATGGAGTTTAAGGCGGCCACCGCCTGGTCGGCATAGA
>JAUXZG010000158.1 GCA_030694005.1 Desulfobaccales bacterium
ACCGGTGGCGGTGGCCATCGGCCCCGACCCCGCGGTGACTTATGCGGCCACCGCGCCTTTGCCCGAGGATCTCGATGAAATTCTGTTCGCCGGTTTCTTAAGGGGGGAGCCGGTGGAGCTGGTGCCCTGCCTCACCCAGCCGCTTTCCGTGCCGGCGGAGTCCCAGATTGTCCTGGAAGGCTTTGTGGCCCCGGGCGAGCGGCGCCGGGAGGGGCCCTTCGGCGACCATACCGGCTATTATTCCCTGGCGGACGACTACCCGGTTTTCCATCTCACCGCCCTCACCCAGCGGCGCCAGGCCATCTATCCGGCCACCATTGTGGGCCGGCCCCCCATGGAAGATTGCTTCATGGCCAAAGCCACGGAGCGCATTTTCCTGCCCCTGATCAAGAAGCAGCTGCCGGAGATCGTGGACCTGAACCTGCCCGTGGAGGGGGTGTTCCACAACCTGGCTTTTATCTCTATTGACAAACGCTATCCGGGCCACGCCCGCAAAGTGATGCACGCCATCTGGGGGTTAGGTCAGATGATGTTCACCAAAATCATCTTGGTCTTTGATAAAGAGGTGGATGTCCAGGACCTGTCCCAGGTGCTGTGGCGCCTGGGGAATAATGTGGACCCCAAGCGGGATGCGGTTTTTGCTGAGGGGCCGGTGGATGCCCTGGATCATGCCGCGCCCCTGCCCCACTTCGGCTCCAAAATGGGCATTGACGCCACCCGCAAGTGGCCGGAGGAGGGTTTTACCCGCCCCTGGCCGGAGGTGATAAGCATGGACCCGGAAATCAAACGCAAGGTGGATGAACTGTGGCCGCGCCTGGGACTGACCTGAACCGTTACGTGGTAGCCGTCACCGGGGCCTCCGGGATGATCTATGCCCGAAAGCTTCTGGCCTATTTCGCTGGCCGGCCGGACCTGGAGCTGCACGCGGTCATCTCCGGCGCCGGGGAGCAGGTTTTGGCCCTGGAGCTGGGGCTCAAGCCGCGGGATTTGGCGCCCGGGGCCGTCTGGCATCGGGTGGAGGACTTCACTGCGCCCCTGGCCAGCGGCTCTTTTCGGGCCCGAGCCATGGTGGTGGTCCCCTGTACCATGGGCACCCTGGGGGCCATTGCCCAGGGAGTGGGGCGCAACCTGATCCACCGGGCCGCCGAGGTTTTTTTAAAGGAGAAACGGCCCCTGATCCTGGTGGTGCGAGAGACCCCCTTGAGCCTCATCCACCTGAAGAACCTGACCCGGGCCGCGGCCGCGGGAGCCACCATCTTCCCGGCCTGCCCCGGCTTTTACCATCACCCCCAGAACCTGGAGGAGTTAGCCCGCCAGTTCGCCGGGCGCATTTTGGACCACCTGGGCCTGGAACACCAGCTGTGCGCCCGCTGGGGTGAGGGTTGAGGGGGAGAGGTGATTGGTCTTTGGGAGAGGGGGCCAGGGGCCGACGGCCCCTGCCCCCTCTCCCAAACCCACACCCCCAACCCCCATAAGGGTGAGGCTGGGAAGGCGGGGCCGCCGGTCCCGCCTTCCCAGCCCAAGCCAATCCTTTGGGGATTGGGGGAAGGGGTAAGGGCCACGGGCCTTTCAGCCCCCTCCCCCAAGAATCATCATTAATTTGGTGGCACCGGCGTCTCGCCTAGGCGTCAAACAGACGAACAATTTGCTCTACTTGTCATTCTGAGCGAAGCGAAGAATCTCGCTCCTGAAGAAGACCACCTAGATTCTTCACTCCGCTACGCTCCGTTCAGAATGACATTTTAAGAACCCGAAATCTTCACCTGACTTTCCGGGGAAACCGAAAACCGAAAACTGACCTCTATGCGCCGACTCTTACAAAATATCCATGAACTCCTGGACAGGATCAAGGTAGGCCACAGCGTTTTGGCCCTGCCCTTTGCTTTCATGGGAGCCATGCTGGCGGCGCGGGGTTTGCCTACTTTTCGAACCGCGGTTTACATCCTGGTGGCCATGGTAAGTGCCCGCGCGGCTGCCATGGCCTT
>JAUXZG010000230.1 GCA_030694005.1 Desulfobaccales bacterium
ATATACGTGGTCATTTTTCTGGCTTCCATGGCCGTCATGCTCGCCACCGTCATTTTCGTGTTGCGCAAACGCCAAAGCAAAGTGGTGACCTTTGAAGCAATACACATCTCCGATCTGATAAAATTAATTCTATCCATACTATCTTTCGTAACTGTATGTGTTACGCTGATCTTATTGGTGTTGCAGAACCGGGTCATTGTCATGCAAACTCGATATGCCTCTCAATCCGTGGAGAGCAATGTTTTTGGCAATATTACCAACCAGGCGCTCAACGCTGATGACATTTGCCTCAGGTTTCCTGAGGTGAGGCCTTACTTTTATGCCGGGAGAGACATCGCGCCAAGCGACCCTCTCTATGATCGGGTATATGCGGCTGCCGAATACCTTCTGGATTATTTCGACTCTTTGTCAACCCAGTTGAAAAAGTACCCTCAATTATGGCGTTATGAAAAGGACTCATGGGAAGCTAATATAATCGACATGTTTGCCTGGAGTCCGGTGTTGTGCAGGTATTTGGAAGCAAATAAAGAGTGGTATGATGATAACCTTCTTGTATTAAAGAAGGCTGGGGAAATGAAACGGCAAAAAGGAGCAAAGCGGGAGAATCTTTATAGATGATAGCTTAAAGGATATTATTCATAGAAAAAGACCGGTATCATCTTCATGGCTAACCGCGGTCAATGGACTGGCCCCAAATGGTCAGAATAATCCGAAGATTTTGGTAAATACTTTTCCCTTTCCCTTTGGTCAAGACACCTATTCCCCCGATACCCCCCGGCGCCCGAACCCTGGCCTTGGACATCCTGGCCGGGGCCAGACAAAAGGGGCGTTCGGTGGAAGACCTGATGGCCGCGGCCTTCAAGCGTCATCCCTTACTTTCCCGCTCCGAAAGGGCCTTTGTGCTGGAGTTGGTCCAGGGGGTGAAACGCTGGGAGCTGCGGCTGGATTACCACCTTGCCGCCATTTCCGCCCTTCCGCTTAAAAAATTACATCCTCTGGTCCTCAATATCCTTAGACTGGCGGCGTTCCAGGTCCTGATGCTGAATAAGGTGCCGGCCCGGGCGGCGCTTAACGAAGCCGGCCAACAGGCCAAAGCGCGGCGCCTGCCCAAAGCCCATGTGGGCTTTATTAACGCGGTGTTGCGCCGCCTGGCCGCCGGGGACCTGCCTGCCTTGCCCAGCCTAAAAGACGACCCGGTCACGGCCCTGAGCCTCGCCACCTCCCACCCGGCCTGGCTGGTACGGCGCTGGTTGGCACGGTTGGGCCTGGAATCCACCCAGGCCCGCTTGGCTGCCAATAACCAGATTCCTCCCCTGACCATCCGGGTCAATACCTTGAAGACCGACCCGGCAACCCTCGCGGCCCGCCTGGCCCGGGAAGGGGTGGAGGCCACTTACTGCCGCCTCTCCCCCGGCGGGCTTAGCCTGGCGGCCCTCAAGGCGTCCCCGGTGCAACTGCCTTCATATCGTGAAGGTTTGTGGCTTTTTCAGGATGAGGCCGCGCAGTTGGTCACCGGTCTTTTGGGGGCCGGGCCGGGCCAGCGGGTCTTGGAAATCGGCGCCGGCCGGGGCGGCAAGACCACGGCCCTGGCCGAGGCTATGGCCAACCAGGGGCTGATCCTGGCGGTGGACTACCACCGGCGGCGCCTGCAAGAGGCCCGGCTTAACCTGAAGCGCTGGGGGGTGGCGGTAGCCCAGCCCCTCCTGGCCGACGCCACCCAGTCCTTACCCTTAAAAAGCGGTACCCTGGACGCGGTTTTGCTGGACGCCCCCTGCTCCTCCCTGGGGATCTTAAGGCGCCACCCGGAAATCAAAATGAGGCTCACGGAAACAGACTTGGCCACCTTTCCTCCCCGGCAACGGGCGATGCTGGCCAGGGCCGCGGACCTGCTGCGCCCCGGGGGGCGACTCCTTTATATCACCTGCACCACCGAACCCGAGGAAAATGAAGAGGTGGTTAACGCTTTCCTTTCCACCCACCCGGAATTTCATCTGGCCACTGACCCCAATTTTCTTCCCCCCCCCGCCCGATCCCTAATCCAGCCCCCGGGCTTCTTTAAGACTGCGGCGGAAACCCATGGCCTGGATTCCTTTTTTGCCGCCGTGCTGGTCAAGAAGTAGGGAGAAGGGCAGGGGGGGGCCAGGGGTCCGCAAGGCATCTCACTCATGCTCTTCTAAACCCCTAAAACCACTTATACCAAGTTGCCGTCAAACAAGTAATTCTAACGTAGGGGCGTGATTTATCACGCCCTTTCGGGCGCAATAAATTGCGCCCCTACAGGAGAATTGTCAATTCTTACCTCTATGAGCGCAACATGGTATTATTCGGCTCTTTGGTCAGGAAGAGTCAGAGCCGGTCCTGTCTTTTTGCAAACCATATCAAGAAATGGTAGACAAGGTGATAGAGGTGGGTGCCGATGCCCTGGCGCGGTCTTGGTTCACTATTTATGCCCAGGTTTGACTGGATTCAGGTGGAAGCCACCTCCTATTGCAATGCGGCCTGTATTTATTGTCCCCACACCGTTTATCAGGACCGCTGGGCCAACCGCCACCTGTCGCTGGGGACCTTCAAGAACCTGCTGTCATCCTTCGCCAAGATTCGCCTGGTATATCTTCAGGGTTGGGGGGAACCTTTCCTCCACCCCGACTTTTTTAGTCTGGTAGCCATGGCCAAGGGGGCCGGCTGCCAGGTGGGCACCACCACCAACGGCATGCTTCTTGATGACGGGAAGATTGTCCGGTTGGTGGAATCCGGGATTGATGTCGTGGCCTTCTCCTTAGCAGGTGTTGACGAAGCCAATGATATGCGCCGCCGGGGCACCCGTCTGGAAAAGGTCTTGTCTGCTATTGAGACCCTTATCCGGGTAAAGGAAAATCTGGGCAGTGCCAAGCCGGCGATTCATATTGCCTATATGCTGCTGCGGTCCGGGATGAAAGACCTTAAAAGATTGCCTTCCACCCTTAAGGGGTTGGGGGTGAGCCAGGTGGTTATCAGCACCCTGGATTTTGTGCCCCACCGGGACCTGGCCGGCGAAACTTTCCTGCCTGAAAAGGCCCAGGAATATGAGGAACTTAGAGCACAGCTAGGGGAACTGGCAGAAGTAAGCCAGCGTTGCCAACTGAAAATTCATTATCACCTCAAAGAGTCAGGCGAAAGACGGCTCATATGTCCGGAAAATGTGCAGGGGGCGCTTTTTGTCGGCGCGGCTGGCCGCGTCTCGCCTTGCGTCTTCGCCAACCTGCCCGTGTCCCGGGCCACATATTATGTTAGGGGCACAGAACGCCCCTACCAGCGGCTTACCTTTGGCAACCTTGATGAGCTGCCGCTGCCGGCCATCTGGCGGCAGCAGGCTTACGTAAATTTTCGGCGGTCCTTTTTTACCGGCAAACTCATCTCCCTGTGCCAGAACTGCCTCAAGATGTAAAGGGGGCCTGGCCCACAAAATCAAACGACTTTTTCCCACGCCTTAAGGGCTGTTGCTCCCTTAGGGCGGAAATTTTACCAAAATTCAGTGCTTATCTTTATCCTGGTTCTCAAGCTTGGCTTGGGAACCCCTTTGGGGGCAAAGCTCTGCTTTGCCAAATAAATCCCCAGGTTAGTCTTATCGTGTTCAAAGAGCCGGTAGTTCCCCAAGCACAGCTTGGGGTCCAATTGCGTTCCCAAGCCAAGCTTGGGAACGAGAATCAATTGGTTATTTTATTACAAAACAAACTACCAGGGGAAAGCACCCCGAGGCTCAATTTGCCTCTAGCCGTAATTATAAGCTTGTATTTTTTTGCCTCTAGCCATAATTATGAGCTTGTATTTTTGAAAAATTTATTTATTTTGGAATAGAATTAAGGAGTGAATTTTAGGGGGAAAGCGCGGGAGTAAGGAGGCGACCGATATGAACGTGTTGGAAAGTCTGAAACAATTACTGGGGTTAGGTCCTGCGGTCTCAGAGCAAGGCGTCATCGAGGAAGTGGAATCCCAGGTAAAGTCCATGAAGGAAATTCGGGAAGCCCTGGGATTGCCGCCCGATACCCCTGTGGCCGAGATTAAAGAACGCCTAAAAACCCTCAAAACAGAACACGAAGAATTAATGGGCCTGAAGGGCCAGTGGGAGGCCCGAGAAGAGAAAGAGCTGGCGGTGAGCCAATGGCAGGCCCTCTACAAATCCGAGGACTGGCTGGGGGTGTGGATCGGCCTGGGTATCATCGGCATAGCCATTCTCTATTTTTCTCTTACCGGCTTGGGCTTTAAAGCCCCCTCCTTCCGGTGGACCACCGCGGGGGAATTTCAAGCCCACATCGCGGTCATGGCGCCTGCGGTTGACCAACTGGTCAAGCAGGCCGGGGACAAGGGGGAAGCGGCCTTGCAGGAGCAGGCCCAGGCCCTCCAAAAGGCCATCGCCGCCAAGGATAGAAAAGCCGTAGGGGCCGCCGCCAAAAAGCTGGAGGACGCAGCCAAGCAGGCCAAGAACAAGGACCTTAAGGCGAAGGGCGGAGAACTGGGCAAAGACTTCAGCGGCCAGGCCGGCAGACTCCTGGATAAAGTCCTTGCCGCGGATAACATCAAGTACTCCCTTTATATCGCCCTGGCCCTCTTGTTCATCGGCATCATCGGCATGGCCCTCATGGGAGAGTCCGTGGGCTTCTTCATCACCGGCTTTCCCTTTGTCTTCCTCATATCCTGGTTGTCCCTGTTCCTGGCCGGCAACTACTCCATCCATGAGTATGGCCTGGAGTATGTGCTCTTTTGCCTCATCCTCGGCTTACTGGTGAGCAATACCGTAGGGGTTCCCAATTGGATGAGGCCGGCGGTGAAGACGGAATTCTTTATCAAATCCGGCCTGGTCATCCTCGGAGCCCGGGTGCTGTTCGGCGTGATCATGAAAGCCGGTTTTCTCGGCATGATCCAGGCCCTGGCGGTGGTAAGCGTCGTCTGGTATGGCTGCTGGTGGCTGTGCAAGAAGCTGGGTGTTGACGACGAGTTTGCGGCCATGCTCTCCAGCGCGGTGTCGATTTGCGGCGTCTCTGCAGCCATCGCCACCGCGGGCGCGGTGAAGGGCGACCCCAAAAAGCTCTCCTACGTCACCTCCATTGTTTTGATGTGCGCCGTGCCCATGATGGTGCTCATGCCCATCATCAGCAAGGCCGTGGGCATGCCGGACGCGGTGGCCGGGGCCTGGCTGGGCGGGACGCTTGATACCTCTGGCTCGGTGGTGGCCGCGGGGGCGCTGATCAGCGATCTGGCCATGAAGGTGGGGGTCACCGTCAAGATGTCCCAGAACGTCCTCATCGGCGTGGCCGCCTTCATCCTCTCCGTGGTCTGGACTTTTAAGGGCGCCGTGGTGGGCGAGAAGCCCAGCCTGATGGAGATCTGGTACCGCTTCCCCAAGTTCGTCCTGGGGTTTTTGGCGTCTTCGCTCCTGTTTTCCTTTGTGCTGAGCGAGGCCACCATCAAAGCCATAGGCAGGCCCTTGCAAAATCTGGAAGTCTGGTGGTTCGCCCTGGCTTTTACCAGCATCGGACTGGAGACCAGGTTCATGGACCTGGCCAAGCTGGGCGGCGGCCGGCCGGCCCTGGCCTTCCTGGTGGCGCAGGCGTTCAACGTATTTTGGACGTTGCTCCTGGCCTATCTTCTCTTCGGCGGGTGGCTCTTTCCCGCCCCGGTGTTTTAACAACTAACTTCGGCATAGTAGCTACCCGGGGCCGGGAGACTGTAGGGTCTTCCGGCCCCCTCTTCTTAGCACCCAAATAGCTCCGGCTGAAAAGCAGATAATTTCTAAACCAAAGCTTTTCTCAAATCTTCACGGTCTGTTTTGTCAATCCGCCTAAGATTTTTTGATATGCTATGATCTTGGGAGGATAGCATCCCTTGAGGACCCTTTCTCGAAAGTTATAAAAGCAAAGACTGAACTCGAAGATAACTTTCGGTTATCGAGGACCACTTCACAAGGAAATTTCTATGGATTTGGCTGCCTGGGGGCTGGACAAATTTGATTGGGTGTTCTTTCTCGGTATCCTGAACATCGTCATCATTGACCTCATCCTGGCCGGAGACAACGCGGTGGTTATCGCCATGGCGGTGCGCTCCTTGCCCCGCGCCCAGCGGCAATGGGGCATCATCCTGGGTGCAGGCGCGGCAGTGGTGCTGAGAGTCGTTCTCACTTTCTTCGTGGCCAAATTGCTGGTCATCTCCTTTATCAAGCTGGCGGGCGGGGTGCTCATCGCCTGGATTGCCGTCAAGCTTTTCATTGAGGGGGCGCCCGAGCAGGGGGAAAAGGGAGCCAAGACCATCTGGCAAGCCATGTGGCTCATCGTGGTGGCAGACATCACCATGAGCACGGACAACGTCCTGGCCGTGGCCGGGGCCTCCCAAGGCAACCCGTTTCTCCTGATCTTTGGCCTGGCCCTTTCCATCCCTTTTGTAGTGTTTACCAGCAACCTCCTCTCCATACTCATGGACCGCTATCCCATCATCATCTATATCGGCGCGGCGGTGCTGGGGCGAGTGGCCGCGGAGATGATTTTTACCGACCCCGCCGTCGTACAGTGGCTGCAGCCTCCCAAATGGTTCGCCTATACCATGGAGGTGGTGTTTGCCGGAGGGGTGATCGTCGTGGGCAAGCTGTGGATCAAATTCGTGTTTCGCAAGGCTGAGGAAACCGAGGTGTCCCCCCCGGACCATCTCCGGCCCGGGCAATCTGACGAGGTGTGAGTATGGCTATCCTGACTATTTCCCGGGAGTATGGCAGCGGCGGCCGCGAGATCGGCCGCCTGACGGCTGAGCGGCTGGGCTACCGATACGTGGATAAAGAGCAACTCTTTCAAGATCTGGAGCAGGCAGGCCAGCGCTGGGGACGGGTGGCAAAAGAACTGGACGAAGTGTGCCCCACCCTCTGGGAGCGCTACGACTGGCAATATCGCGGCTATGTGGCCCAGATGGAGGCCCTTATTCTGGAATATGCCGCGGGCGACAAGGTAGTGATCATCGGCCGGGGCAGCCCCTTTTTGCTTCAAGAGGTGCCTTTCTGCTTGCGGGTACGGCTGGTGGCGCCGCTGGAAGTGCGGATTGAGCGGATTATGGCCCGGGAGCGCCTGAACCGGGTTGCGGCGGAGCGGCTAATCGCCCGGGTGGACGGCGACCGGGCCTGCTATATCAGGGCCAACTACGGCGCCGATTGGGATCTGGACCAGGCCTATGATCTGACCTTGAACACCCGCAGTCTTACCTACGACCACGTGGTTGATCTGCTGGTGGAAGCCCTTTCTGACAAGGACCGGCTGGCTTCACCCGAGGCCAAAGCGAGACTCAAGGACGTGGCCCTGGCTTATAGGCTTAAGGCCCGGGTGGCCACCGACCCGCGAGTTCTCGTCCCGACTCTGGAGGTGAACCTCGAAGACGGCACCCTGGTGGTCTCCGGTATCATCCACAGCCCCAAGGAATTGCACCTGTTGCAGAAGATAGCCAGGGAGATTTGCGGCGAGAGAACGGTGCGGTTCGACCTGCATCACAGAGTTTGATGGTTGATCTACCTCAAGGCCTAACTTCTCTCTTTCTTACCTATCTCTTCTTATTGATCGTTAAGGGGGAGGCGCCATCGCTTTGGGGGCCAGGGTCGGCATGTTTATCCTGGGATTCACGCTAGTGTTCTGGATAAGCTACACCTTCTTCCCGGGAACGCATTAGCGGGAGGGAAGCTGGGGGGAGGGCCAGGTAGGGGCGACCCGACGGGTCGCCCCTACAATCTCCCCCCACACCCCCCTCCCAACCCGCATATGGGGTCATTAATTGGTGGCACAGGCTTCCAGCCTGTGCCAGGAGCACCGGCGAGACGCCGGTGCCACTAAGGTTATGGAAAAATGGGGCGACCCAACGGGTCGCCCCTACATTTTGCCCATAAGGGATTGGGGGAGGGGGCTTGGGGGAGTTTTTTGTAAGGGGCAGGGGCTTCACAGGCTGGAAGCCTGTGCCACTGGCCCCTGCCCCCTCCCCCAAATCAATCATCTCCCCAACTCCCCTTTCAGCCGCCAGCGGCGCCACCAGCGTTTCAGGGAGCCTGAGGGTCGGGCGGTCCTGGCCTGTTCCCAGCGGGGGTTGAACAGCAGTTCCAGCACGTGCAGGGCCGGATGGTGGGCCGCGGCGAAGCGGGCCCGGCAGGTGGCACAGTAGGTGATCAGGTCCCGGTGGGCTTCCGACAGGCGGCAGTCGGTCATCTTTTGGGCCAGGGGAGCGTCCACTGCGGGCACCATGCCCCCGGCACCGCAGCACAGGCTGCGCTCCCGGCTGTGGGGCATCTCTTCATAGGTGTGGCCCATCTCGGTCACCAGGCGGCGCACCGCCTCCTGGATGGCCGGGGCCTGGCGGGCCCCGCAGGCGTCATGGATATTGAAGACCTTGGGCGGGCCGCTCTCCATCCCCTCCGGCAGCCCCATCTCCAGGATCACTTCGTAAAGGGAGCGGGTTTTGATCTGGGGGCGGTACTGGGCAATGGTATGGAGGCAGTGGGTGCAGGCGGCGATGAGTTCCTGGGCCCCCAGTTTCTCCATTTCCGTGGCGACCTGGTTGATGACCCGCTCCAGCACTTCATTTTCACCCAGCAACTGGCTGGGCGCGCCGCAGCAGTTGAGCATCAGGCCGGTGCCCGGCAGTTTTCCCCGCAGATAAGCATAGGCGGCCCTGACCAGATGGGGGCTGTAGCCGGGCAGAGAACAGCCCGGGAAAAAGACCCGCCTGGCCTTGCCGGTGGCGGGATCAGGGCGGCTCAGGGTGAAGTGGGGGGAGGTGCCCCATTTGACATAATTCTGGATGCCTTGATGTTGGGGCAGCGGTCCTTTGCCCATCTCCACCAGACGTTGCTTAACCTGAAGGCAGGCCTGGCCCGCGTGCAGGTCTTGGGGGCACACCGCCTGACACAGGCCGCAGAAATGGCAGGAGTAGGGAATCAAGGGCTCGGCGGCGCCCCGCTCTTGAAGAATCCTGACGAGCTCTTTTTCCGTGAAGGGATAATGGGTCACATAGCGCTGAAGAAAGGTGCAGTTGGTCACGCACTGGGAACACACACAGGCAAGGCAGCGCGCCGCTTCGGTGGCGGCCCCGGCCTGGTTGAACCCCAGTTCTACCTCGGCCCGGGGTTGGGACAGCCGCTCTGCCAGGGGCAGGTGATCTTGAATCTGACGGAGGGCCAAGGGCACGTCGGTTAAATCAACGATGAGCTTGGTGGACCGGCTGGATAGGGGCGGCAAGATTTCAGGCAAAGGTTTTTCCTCAAGATAACAGTGGATGGCCAGCGCGGCCCGGCGGCCCGCCGCGAAGGCCGCCACCGCAGTGCCGGGGCCGGTCACCAGGTCGCCGCCGGCAAAAACCCCGGGGATTCTGGTCTGGAGGGACTGGGGGTCAGCCTCCAGGCGGTGGCTGGTGGCGGTGTCGAAGGCCAGACCCGGGCCGAAAAAGTTGAAATCCGCAGTCTGGCCGATAGCCACCAGAACCGCATCGGCTGCCATCGTGGTTAGCCGGTCTTCATGGTAGGTGGGGGCAAAGCGGCCCTGGTCATCGCAAAGCTGGGCTACGGCTTTTAGTTCCAGGCCGGTCACCTTATCCTCTTGGCCCAGGATACGCTTGACGCCCCAGCCGGCCAGGATGTCGATCCCTTCTAATTTGACCTCTTCTACCTCCCAGGGGGAAGCCGGCATTTCTTTAAGGGTCTCGAGGCAGATCAAAGTGACCTGGGCGGCCCCGTGGCGGCGGGCGGTGCGGGCTACATCTACGGCCACATTGCCGCCGCCGATGACCGCCGCCCGCGGTCCCACTTGCGGCACCTGGCCCCGGTTGGCGCCTTTCAGAAAGTCCAGGCCAGGCAGCACCTGGGGCAAATCCTCTCCCGGAACCTCAAGGCGCAGGCTCTTATGGGTCCCCAGGGCCAGGAACACCGCGGCAAAATCCCGGCGAAGATCCTCCAGGTGAATATCCCGGCCCAGCCGAACCCGGTAGCGCACTTCGACCCCCATCTGTTCCATCAGGCTAACTTCCCGGTCCAGCACTTCCCGGGGCAGGCGATAAACGGGCACATAAAGGCGCAGAGCGCCTCCCAGGGCGCCTTCGGCCTCAAAGAGGGTGACCTGGTAACCCAGTATCCTTAACTCATAGGCGGCCATGAGGCCGGCGGGCCCGCCCCCCACCACGGCCACCCGCGGGGGCCGCTCCGGCCCCGGGGTGACCCGGAGGACGGCCTGGGGGTCCAGGTCGGCCAGGTATCTTTTCAACCCGGCGATGGCGATGGGGGCCTCCAGCTGGTTGCGGGTGCAGGCCCCCTCACAGGGATGAAAACAGATGCGACCCAGGATGCCGGGGAAAGGACAGCGCTCCAGGACCACGGCCAGGGCCGCGGCCAGGTTCCCTTCCTTTAAGAAGCGGAGTTTCTCCCGCACCCGGATATCCAGGGGACAGGCGGTCTGGCAGGGGGGCGGCTCTTCCCCGATACACTCCGCCAGGATTTTCTCGGACCAGTTGATATTGGCGGTATCTTTAATTTCCATGAAATTTTACTCGGGGGGATTATCTCATATTTTTGGTTTAATGTTTTTTCCGGTGAAAAACCAATCTTAAAATCCCCTTAATGTCGCGTCCCATGAATAACTTTACAAAAGTTGGGCTCCTATCAGTAAAATTACCCTAACATTTTGCAGTTATTTATTTGTGTTAATCATTATGTAGCCGCAGGCTTTAGCCTGCGCTCGGCGCCTGTTGGTCAGGGGAAACGCAGGCTAAAGCCTGCGCCTACGAAAAACTCATGTAGCGGATTTCAGCAGGGTTCAGGGGGACTTAAATCCTCTGTTTCAATTCCCCCCTTTTTTAAAGGGGGGGCAGGGGGGATTTGTCATCTTAGGGGTAAGCCAATTATCGGACTTGAGGGCTTATTTGCCCAAAGACCTGGGTGGCGCGAATCTCCCGGCCCCAAGCGGCCACCCCCACCCCCAGGTGGGTATAGTGGGGGCTAAGGATATTTTCCCGGTGCCCGGGACTGGCCAGCAGGCCGGCCACGATCATCCTGGCCAGCCGCGCCCGGTCGGCGGGACCCAGGCCGGA
>JAUXZG010000251.1 GCA_030694005.1 Desulfobaccales bacterium
GTGGGGGGAGGGCAGGGAGCTCAGCTCCCTGGCCCTCCCCCCACATCTCATTTACCTCATCCTCATCCAGTCAGCACCACACCCGCATATCCCACGAAGCTGTCGCCGGGCATAACGTCGTAGGAGGTGTAGTAGTCCACCAGCCGGGTCTTGGTGGCTCCCAGTTTTTTGGCTGCGGCCACGGCCGCGGCGGCGCCCCCGGCGCTGCAGGCGCTCTGGTCCGTTTCGGCGGCCGCCAGCATACCGGCCCCGTCAAGTTTCAGGGTCTCATCCACAAAGCGTTTATCATTCACTTCTTTGACCCATTTCACCGCCCCGGCGCCAAAGCCTTTGGGCGCCCAGCCGTAGTTGGGGCCGTAATGGGTCAGGTCGGTGGAGCCGAAGGTCAGGAGGCTGAGCTTAAGCTCCTGGGCCACAGCCACCACCGCCTCTCCCACCTCCAGAGCCTGGGGGGAATGGGGCGCCCGCAGGGCCAGAAGCTTGGCCTTTGGGAAAAAGTGCTTTACAAAAGGCAGCTGCACCTCAATGGTGTTATCCCCCGGATACTCCGCCTTTAGGGGGAGGAGGCGCTTTAAAGGCTCAAAGAATTCTGTGGCTAGGGGGAGATCTCCCAGGGGCGTCTCCCAGGCGTCCTCGGTGACCAAAAGCGGCGGGGAAGTGCCCCCCAGGTGTCCCCCAAAGACACAAACCACCTGGGGCTTAAAGATAAGCGAGGTCAGATAAAAGACCTGGGCCGCCAGTTTCCCGGAAAAATACCAGCCGGCGTGGGGCACGATGCCGCCAAAAACCTTCGTGCCGGAAGGCAAGGGGGTCACCCCGGCGACATATTTTTCCATCTCCGCCCGGCAGGCGGCGGCGCTGGCGGGATACCAACCGGCGGGCAATACCCTGGGTCTGGTGGTCATGACTGTCTCCCTTAGAGTGGTCAAGTAACCGTTTTTTGGCTGGCGTCCGCAGTCTCTAATTCTCGTTCCCAAGCTTTGCTTGGGAACGCAAATTTGTCCCAAGTTGTACTTGGGAAACCCCATTTTCTAGGGGCTATAAGGTTAACCTACTGAATTATCATGCAAAGCATAGCTTTGCGCCCAATGAGGTCCCCAAGCGAAGCTTGGGAACCAGAAGAATAGACATTTATAAAACGCACCACTAGCCAGACCGAAAGGCCGAAAAGGGGAAAGGGGGAAAAGGTCAGGTAATTTTCTTTCCCTTTTCGCCTTTTCCCCCAACACCTTTGCCCCCATTTTTAAGGAGGAGGGAGATTGGGGGTATTGGTCCGGCCCTGCTCAAGAGTCCTTGATGAGAAACTCCTCCACCCGGCCGTTAATCTCCAGAAACACCGGGGTGTATTCCTGTTCCTTGGGCAGGGTCTGGTTGATCCTGAGGCGGTAGGTCTCGCCGTGGAAAGTAATGAGGTATTCCGGCTGGCCTCTTACCACGGGAAGCATTTGCACCTCGATTTCCTCAACATGGTCCTGGATATTGATAAACAATACCTGTTGGTTTTGCCGGCGGGAGCCCACCCCTTGTAAGCGGGCCCGCACCTCTTCGCCCTTATGGTTCAGGGTGAGGCGGGGTTTGGTGAACGGGGTTTGGATGGGGTAGAGACTTGGGGCCTCAGCCGCAGGCGCCGGAGCGAGAGGCAGGGGAGCTTGGCTGCGGTGATAGAAAAAGGCCTCGGCTTCCTCCGGAAAAAGGCTATAGGTGAGGATATCCTCATCGCTTTCCAGGTCCGGCCGACTCAGCAGCCCACCTTCTTCCCCCGGGGCCTCCTCCCTGGCGGTCTCGGCCCAGCCCAGGGCCATGGCTTGCAACTCTATTTTAACCGGGGAATGCAGTCGCCCGTATCTGCCTCTAAGCAGGTCCTGCATGCTGGGGATCATTTTTTCATACCGGCCGGCGGCCAGGATGTTCTCCACGGCCTGGAGACCGACGATTTCCAGGATACGGCCCTTTAGGACCGGGTAACCTAAATCGCCCCATACCTGCTGGGCCTCTTTGAAGGCCACCTGCTGGCGATCCCGGGCATCCCGTCTCTTTAATTCCTCCTGGATAAACTCTTTTAAAGGGCCGGGGAGATAGGCCGGCCCCAGACGATCGTCTATCTTCCGGGGGGGTGGCTGTTGATACCGGTATTTTTCTTTGAGAAAATCTACATACTCCGAAACCTCCCCCAGGATATCCAGGTCGATGTGCGGGTCATGGCTGGAGCCTCCCAGGGAAAACATCAGAGACTCCACCGGCGGCGGACCGTAAGACCAGGAAAGGGCGGCCAGGGTGGTGTCCACCAATGCCACCCCCAGGCGGATCCCTTCCTGATAAGAGGTGAGTGCTGCCTGGTGATTGTCGTGGAGATGGAGTCTTAAAGGTTGGTGGAAATAACGGCGATAAGCATTGACCAGGGTGGCCACCTGGGTGGGGTTCATTACCCCGAAGGAATCGTTGATGCAGATGACATCCGCCCCGAGATTGGTAAGGCCGCCGGCCAGATTGAGATAATCATCGGTGGTCACATGGGGGCTGAGACTGAACAGCACCGTGGCCTCCACCTCTTTGCGCAGTTCTTTGGCGGTGGTAACGGCCAGGGCCATATTGTCCAAGTCGTTTAAGGTGTCATAAATGCGAAAGATATCCACCCCCAGGTGGCTCGCCCGGGTGATGAATTTGCGCACCACTTCATCCTGGTAGGGCTTGAAGCCCACCAGCATCCGCCCCCTAAGGATCATCTGGATGGGGGTATGGGTCAGGGCCCGGCGCATTTTCTTCAGGCGCTCCCAGGGGTCTTCTTGCATCTCGGTCAAGGCGGCGTGAAAGGTGGAGCCCCCCCAACAATCAAGGGAATAAAAACCGGCCCGATCCAGCAACCCCACCAGGCGGGTCAGGTCCTCCAGATGGAGGTGCTTCAGGACGAAGTCTTCCAGCCCGTCCCGCAAAGTAACATCAGTAACTTTCACCGGATTGTACATGGCTTCAACTCAAGGGGTGCGGATCTGGTTCAGTTCGCAAAAAAGGGCGGACGCGGCCACATAAAAGAGGTCCCATGATTCCCGGGTATCCTCATAAGTCAGGGATGGCAGTTTCTGATTAAGAAAATCGGTGGTGAACTTGCCGGTGCGAAAATCTTCATCCTTCAAGACCCGGCGGTAAAAGGGGATGGTGGTCTTGATGCCGCGGATGATGTATTCCTCCAGGGCCCGGTCCATGCGCGCCAAGACTTCTTCCCAGGTATTCCCCCAGGCGCAGAGCTTGGCCAGCAGGGGGTCAAAATAGGGGGGCACTTCGTAGCCCCCAAAAACGCAGCCGTCCAGGCGGATGCCGATGCCGCCGGGGGACTGATACCTGGTAATGCGGCCGGGAGAGGGGAAGAAATTGTTGCGGGGGTCCTCGGCATTGATGCGGCATTCCATGGCATAGCCCCTCAACACCACCTCTTCCTGCTTAATGGTCAAAGGCTCTCCGGCGGCTACCTTGATCTGCTCTTTGAGCAAATCAATGCCGGTGATGAGTTCGGTGATGGGGTGCTCCACCTGAATGCGGGTGTTCATTTCCAGGAAATAGTAGTTCAGGTCCTTATCCACCAGGAACTCCATAGTCCCCACGGAATGATAAGCCATCAACCGTGCGGCCTTTTTGGCCAGTTCCCCCATTTCCTGGCGCTTCTCCGGCGTGAGCACCAGGGAGGGGGCGATTTCAATGAGCTTTTGATGGCGCCGCTGGATGGAGCAGTCCCTTTCCCCCAGATGGATGATGTGGCCGTAGCGATCCCCCAAGAGCTGGATCTCAATGTGCTTGGACTGCTCAATAAGTTTTTCCAGATAGACCGCCTCATCCCCAAAGGAGCGGCGGGCTTCCCGGCGAGCGCCCTTCAGGCTGTTCAAGAGTTCGGCCTCGTCTTTAACCAGGCGCATACCCCGGCCGCCGCCGCCGCCCTTGGCTTTGAGAAGCATGGGAAAGCCGATGCGGCCCGCCCACTCTCTAGCCTGGTCATCGGCCTCGATCACCGGCGAGCCGGGCACGGTGGGCACCCCGGCCTCTTCCAGCAACTGGCGGGCCAGGACCTTGTCCCCCATGCGGCGCATGGCCTCCACCGGGGGACCGATGAAGGTAAGGCCGGCGTCCAGGCAAGCCTTAGCGAACTGCCAGTTCTCCGCGCCAAAACCGTAACCCGGGTGAATGGCGTCGGCCCCGGCTGATTTAGCCTTGTCGATAATTTGGGGGAAATCCAGATAACCGGCCAGCGGGCCGGGGCTCACCAGGACGGCCTGATCAGCCTTGACGATATGAATGGCGTTGGCGTCCTGTTCGGTAAAGATGGTGACCGTGGGGATACCCAACTCTTTGCAGGCGCGGATGATGCGCACCGCGATCTCCCCCCGATTGGCCACCATCACCTTTTTGAACATCGCCATACTTAAAACCCTTTGAAGCGCCGTATTTCCTAATCATATTAAATCGGAGCGCACCTATTTTGTCAAGCCATCTGCCATTGTCAGCTCTCATCAGGAAAACTACCGGTCTTTCAGGTTTCCTAGTACTTGGTTACTAACGTTAGCGTATGTTTCTGAAAGGGGATAATTCCCCCCTTTTCTAAAGGGGGGTAAGGGGGGATTTAAAAATCCCCCTTTAAGAAAGGGGGACTTTAGGTTTGTCGGTAAATTACCATGTGCCTCTTAAATACGCTGATTTTTGCAACTAATTACTAGCCTTTGAGCTTCTGTCCCAACAACAGGCGCAGGTGGTCCTCCACGCAGTCGGCCAACACCTGGAGGTTATACCCCCCTTCCAGCACGGTGATGACCCGCCCGGAGGCGGTTTCCTGGGCCAGATCTAACAGGAGCCGCCCCATGGCCCGGTATCCTTCCCGGCTAAACTCCAGGCGGGCCAGGGGGTCGTCCCGGTG
>JAUXZG010000006.1 GCA_030694005.1 Desulfobaccales bacterium
CCTCCCTACCCCCTTTATGGGGCCGGAGAAGGCGGGGCCGGTGGCCCCGACTTTCTCCGGCCCCATAAACCCAAAAGGGATTGGGGGTGGGGGCTTGGGGGAGGGGGTAAGGGCCCACTGGCCCTTAGCCCACTCCCCCAAAACCCATCAAGAGGAACTAGACAATTTGAGCGAGCGTGGTTATCTCAGTCGGGTGCAGCGTCCCAGCCGCTATCTGGGTCGGGAGGTCAACGCGGTCATCAAAGACTCCCGGGCCGTTTCTTTAAGGGTGGCCCTGCTTTTCCCCGATCTCTATGAAGTGGGCATGTCTCATCTGGGGTTAGGGCTGCTTTACGGCATTTTGAACCAGCAGGAGCACATCTGGGCGGAACGGGCCTATGCGCCCGCGGCGGACCTGGAGGCTGAGCTTCGGGCCCGGCGCCAGCCTCTAACCACCCTGGAGTCCGGCACGCCTTTGAGTAAAATGGACCTGTTGGGGGTGAGCCTGCAATACGAGCTGGGCTACACCAATTTTTTGAATATGCTGGAATTGGGGGGGGTGCCGCTTTTAGCCGCAGAGCGCACCCCTCAAGATCCGGTGGTCATCGGCGGCGGCCCGGTCTGCGGCAATCCCGAACCGGTGGCCCTCTTCTGCGATGCCCTGGTGTTGGGCGACGGGGAGGAGGCGGTGCTGGAGGTGGCGGCCACCGTGGGCGCCTGGAAGGCCGCCGCCGGCAGCCGCCTTGAGCTCTGGGAGGCCTTGGCAGAGATAGAGGGCGTCTATGTCCCGGCCTTCTTTGAGATGGACTTTGACGAAACGGGGCGCCTTAAGGAAATTATCCCCCGGGGCCGCCGCACCACTATCCGCAAACGGGTGCTGGCTGATCTCAACCGGGTCTCCCGCTCGCCCCGGGCTTTGGTGCCCTTTTGTCACATCATCCACGACCGTCTCAATGTGGAGATCTCCCGGGGCTGCAGCCGGGGCTGTCGCTATTGCCAGGCCGGCATGATTTACCGGCCGGTGCGGGAGCGGGAGGCCGCCGCGACTATAACCTGGGTGGAGGAGGCCCTGGCCGCCACCGGCTATGAAGAGGTGTCGCTTTTGAGTTTGAGCGCCGGGGACTACTCCTCTCTGACGCTGCTGCTGACCGGGCTCATGGACCGGCTGGCCCCCCAGCGGGTGGCCATTTCCTTACCGTCTTTGCGGGCCGACACGCTCACCCCGGAGATGATGGCCCAGATTCAGAGGGTGCGCCGCACCGGGCTGACCTTGGCCCCGGAGGCCGCCAGCGAGCGTCTGCGCCAGGTGATCAACAAGAATCTTCCCGAAGAGCGGATCATGGCCTCGGCCCGCCAGGTCTTTGCCGCAGGCTGGCAACTGCTCAAACTTTATTTCATGATCGGCTTGCCCCAGGAGACCAGGGCGGACCTGGAAGCCATTCCCGCCCTGGCCAGCCGGATTCTTAAGGCCGCGCCCCAGGGGCGGCCCCGGCTCAATATCAGTCTTTCCACCTTTATTCCCAAACCCCATACCCCTTTCCAGTGGGAGGGCCAGGAAGACCTGGCCTCGGGGCGGAGCCGCCTCCATGAGGTCAAGGACCGCCTTCGCCAACGAAATATCCAGACTAAATGGAACGGACCGGCCTCAAGCTGGCTGGAAGGGGTGTTCTCCCGGGGAGACCGGCGCCTGGCGCCGGTGCTCATGGCCGCCCACCGTCTGGGGTGCCGTCTGGACGCCTGGAGCGAGCACTTAAGCCTGGAGACCTGGCGCCGGGCCTTTAAGGAAGCCGGGGTGGATCCGGATTTCTACCTCAGGGCCAGAAGCGAAGATGAAGTGCTGCCCTGGGACCACCTGGACTGCGGGGTGAGCCGTGAGTTCCTGGCCGCCGAAAGGGCCCGGGCTTATCAGGGGGTTCAAACTCCGGACTGCCGCCAGGCAGGCTGTCAGGACTGCGGCGTGTGCGACCAGGAGGAAATCAGGCTCAGGCTGAACGAGCCTTCCCTTCCTCTGGGCACCTCCCCTCACCTGCGGGTTCGGTCGGCCCGTGGCCAACCCCAGCCGGTCTGGTACCGCCTCACCTACGCCAAGCTGGACGAAGCCCGGTGGCTCAGCCACCTGGAGTGGGTTTCTGCCTTTTATCGCAGCCTGCGCCGCTCAGGCTTGCCCCTGGCCTTCACCGACGGCCACCACCCCCTGCCCCGGCTGTCCTTGCATGGGGCCCTGCCTGTGGGGGTGGAAAGTTTGGTGGAGACCCTGGATATAGAGTTAACCGAGAGCCTGGGGACCTGTGCCCTGGTGGAGACCCTGAACCGGACCCTGCCTGCCGGGTTCAGGATATTAAATGCCACCCGCTTGCCCCAGCGTCAGGCCCCGCCGCGGCTCGAGGGCGCGATTTATCAGGTAGAAAGCGAGGAGCCGGTGTTCGCGGCCCAGATGGCTTCCCAGTTCCTGGACCAGGAGGAAGTCCTAGTGACCAGGCGGCGCCCCAAACAGGAAAGGACCGTGGACTTGCGCCCCCTGGTGGCCCGCCTGGAAGTGCTGGACCCCCGCCACCTGCACCTGCAGATGCGCGTTAGAGAAAAGGATAATCTGAAAGTAACGGATGCCCTGGCCCATATCTTCGCCCTGAACGAAGCCCCGGCCCGATCTTTACGGATTTTGAAATTGAAAAGTGTTTAGGAGGATCGTTTGGGGGAGGGGGCCAGGGGCCTGTGGCCCACTTACAATCTTCCCCCAACCCGCATATAGGTCCGGGGAAGGCGGGGCCAAAGGCCCCGACTTCCCCGGCCTCATTCAAGCTTAAGGGATTCGGGGGGGAGGCCTATCGTAGGGTGCGTCTTACGCACCAGAAAATGCATTTAAGGGCTTTAGATTCGGCGCTATTAAACCCATAAGGGATTGGGGGTGGGGGCTTGGGGGAGTTTTTTGCAAGAATAAGGGCCTGCGCTTCTTAGCCCTCTCCCAAACACCTTCGCAACACTCTCAATTTACCTGCACCGGGGAAATGGCTTGTCTTTTTCGATAAAATCTGGTAAAAAATAATTTATGCGCAGCCAGATGACCCCTTCGCAAATTTGTGGTTACCCCATCC
>JAUXZG010000007.1 GCA_030694005.1 Desulfobaccales bacterium
GGGGCCGTAGGCCCCGACTTCCCCGGCCATCTGTAGGGCGGGCATTGCCCGCCAAAAACTTGCACCGCCCTAATAATAAATGAATTCACCATAAGATGATGAATAAAGCCTTGACCCCCAACAGCTCTCGCATTCTCCTAATTAAATTGAGCTCCTTTGGAGACGTACTCCACGCCCTTCCCACCCTGGAGGCCCTTAAGGAGGCCTTCCCTCAGAGTCATATCACCTGGCTGGTGGAGGAGGCCTACGCGCCTTTGCTGGTGGGCCACCCGGCCCTGGATGAGGTCTGGCCGGTACCCCGGGTGCGCTTCAGCCGTAAGGTCCAGCCGGCCGAGTTGGCGGCCCTGGGCCGTCTTATCCAGCGCCTACGCCGCCACCCCTTTGATCTGGTCATCGACTTGCAGGGACTGCTAAAGAGCGCCTTCTGGGTGGCCCTGGCCAAGAGCCCCCGCAAGGTGGGCTACGCCGGCACCCGGGAGGGCAGCTATAAGGTGCTCACCGAACGGGTGCCGCCCTACGAGAAAGAAGCCCATGCCGTCTTGCGCTATCTGAACCTGGCCCATTATCTGGGAGCCCCCCCTACCCTGACCATCCGCTTCCGGCTGGGCCTGACGCCTAAGGTAGATATTGGGGAGATTATTCCGGCCAAAGACCACCGCCCCCTGGCGGTCCTCCATCCCGGGGCCAGATGGCCCACCAAGCTGTGGCCGGCCGCGTCTTGGGCCCGACTGGCCGATTGGCTGAGCCAGGTTCACGGCCTGCGGGTGATTATCACCGGCAGCGCCGCCGATCAGAATTTGACCGCCCAAATCGTGGCCCAAATGAGGCAAGAGGCCCTGAACCTTGCCGGCCTCACTTCTCTGGAGGAACTGGTGGGGATCTTACAAAAAGCCCGGCTGGCCGTAACCACCGACACCGGCCCCATGCACCTGGCTGCGGCCCTGGGGGTTCCGGTGGCGGCCCTTTTCGGCCCCACCGCGCCCTGGCGTACCGGGCCTTTTGGGAGCGGCCATGAGATCCTCCGCCTGGACCTGGACTGCAGCCCCTGCTTTAAACGCCGCTGCCCTGAGCCCCGCTGCCTCACCGATCTCCCCCTCGAGACCGTGCAGGCAGCCTGCGAGAAAATCTTGGCCAGGGAAGGGAATACTTGTTAAGATGTTGGGGGGGGCTAAGGGCCGACGGCCCCCTTACAATCCTCTCCCAAACCCTCAACCCTTTAAGGGTCTAGTTTTAAGGTTGGGTCGGGGCCAGAGGCCCCGACCCAACCTTAAACAATAAGCGGGTTGGGAGGGGGGCTTGGGGGGAGATTGTAAGGGGAGCTCAGCTCCCTGGCCCTCCCCCCAACAACCTGCCAAACCGGAGGCGTTATGGCCATCAGCAAGGAGTTATTGGAGATTCTGGCCTGCCCCAAGTGCAAGGGGGATATTTACCTGAACGAGGCCGGGGATGGTCTTATCTGCGAGAAATGCCGCTTGCTTTACGAAATCAAGGACGACATCCCCATCATGCTCATTGAAGAGGCCAAGCCGCTGCCTTGAGCTCCTTGCCCCGGCTTTCAGTTATTGTCATCGCCCTCAACCAGGAGGCCAATATGGGCCCCTGCCTTAAGTCCGTGGCCTGGGCCGATGAGATTGTGGTAGTTGATGCAGGCAGTAAAGACCGCACCGTGGAGTTGGCCAGGAGTTATACCGACCGCATTTTCGACATAGAGTGGCGCGGTTTTGCCGGCACCAAGAACTTCGCCCTGGAACAGGCCCGGGGCACCTGGATTTTCAGCCTGGACACCGATGAACGGGTGCCGGCGGCCTTGAAGGCAGAAATCCTGGAGGTAGTGCAGGCCGACGGACCTTTTGTCGGCTACCGCGTGCCCCGCAAAAATTATTTTGGCGACCGTTGGGTCAAACATCTGGGCTGGTATCCGGATTACACCTTGAGGCTGTTCCGTCGGGGCCAGGGACGTTTTCTGGACCGGGAGGTCCATGAAGAAGTGAAAGTGGCGGGACCGGTGGGGACTCTTAGAACTCCCCTGGAACATTATACTTATACGGGCGTCAGCGATTACCTGGACCGCATGGACCGCTATGCCCGCCTGGCCGCAAGGGAGATGGCCAAAAGCGGGCGGCGCCCCTACCCCGGGGAGCTGGTGTGGCGGCCTTTTTTTACCTTCCTCAACCTCTATGTGCTCCGCCGGGGCTTTCTGGAAGGCGCCTTAGGCTTTACCCTGGCGAAGCTGGGCAGCCGGTATAATTTCCGGAAATATTATTATTTGCGAGAACTCGCCCAAGAGGCCGACGCCCATGTCCATCGACCCCAGCGCTAAAATAGCTTCGGAAGTGGACCTGGCCCCGGAGGTAAAAGTAGGCCCCGGGGTGATTATCGACGGCCCCAGCCGCATCGGCGCCGGCACCCGTATCCTGGCCCACGCCTACATCGGCCCCTACACCACCATCGGGGAAAACAACCTCATCGGCTTTGGCGCCATCGTCGGCCACGAACCCCAGGATTATGCCTTTGGGGGCGAAGAGAGCTACACCATCATCGGGGATCACAATATCATTCGGGAATATGCCACCATTCACCGGGGGACCAAACCTGGGAGCGCCACCCGGGTGGGAAACCACAATTTCCTCATGGCCTTGAGCCACCTGGCCCACAATACGCAGGTGGGCGATCAGGTCATCGTGGTCAACGGCGCCCTGGTGGGCGGCTATGTGGAACTGGCGGACCGGGTCTTTATCTCGGGCAACTGCGTCATCCACCAGTTTTGCCGCGTGGGCACTTTGGCCATGATGCGAGGCGGCTCCCGCACTTCCCGGGATGTGCCGCCTTATTGTATCGTGGATTTTACCCATACGGTGCGGGGCCTCAATCTGGTGGGCTTAAGAAGGGCGGGATTTACTTCCCAACAAATCGAGCCTCTGCGCCAAGCGGTGCGTCTCCTGTTCGGCCAGCGGGGCAAACTGAGCGCCGCCCTGGAAAAGGTGAAAGCCGAAGTCCCCTTGACCCCGGAAGTTACCCACCTGCTGGAGTTTATTCAGTCAGCTAAACGGGGCGTGGCCGTGGGTCCTCGCCAGACCGCCGATGCCGAGTTTTAGCCGCATCCTGGTGATCAAATTGAAACAACCGGGGGACGTGCTGGTGAGCACCCCGGTGCTGGCCGCCCTGAAAGAAGCCTGGCCCCAGGCCCGGGTCAGTTACCTGGTCCCTAAGGGGACTGAGGGGATGGTGGCTGACCACCCCGGGCTTTCCGGCCTCCTGGTGGTGGACCGGAGAGGGGAGACCTTAAGCCAGACCTGGCGATTTATTCGAGAGCTGCGTCGGCGGCGGTTCGATCTGGTCCTGGAACTATCCGGCGGCGACCGAGGGGCCTTTTACACTCTGCTTTCCGGGGCCAAAGAGCGCCTGGGCTTTGCGCGCCCCCGAAAATCTTTCTGGCAACCGTATTGTTTCACCAAACTGTTCCCCCGGCCGCCCCTTAAGATGCATATGGTGGAAGCCAACCTGGAGATCTTGCGGGGTCTGGGCCTTGCCCCCCAGAATCCCCGGCTGCAATTTTTCTGGCCCCCCCAGGTGGAGGCCCGCATCCAGGAGTTGCTAGCCTCGCTTAATCTGGCCCCCGGCGCTTTTGTGGTCGTGCACCCCGGGGCCGGCTGGCTTTTTAAGTGCTGGACTCCTGCCGGGTATGCCCGGGTCATCGACGCGCTCCAGGGCGACTGGGGCCTGTCCGTGGTCCTCACCGCCTCCCGGGCCCTTATGGAAAGAGAACTGCTGGCCGCCATCCTGACTCAGACCAGGGTAACGCCCATCAATCTGGCCGGCCAGCTCAGCCTCAAAGAATTGGGCGCGCTGATCTTTAGGGCCCGCTTCTTCTTCGGGGTGGACAGCGCCCCCATGCACCTGGCCGCGGCGGTGAATACCCCGGCGGTGGCCCTCTTCGGGCCCAGCGGCGACTTCAACTGGCGCCCCTGGGGCCAAGGCCACCTGGTCATCAAAAAAGACTGGGACTGCGTCCCCTGCGGCATCGACGGCTGCGAAGGCTCCAAAATCAGCCGCTGCCTCACCGAACTTACGGCGGAGGAAGTCTTGGAGAGGATTGAGGAGCATTTTGGTTTGGGGGGAGGGCTGGGGGAACGCAGTTCCCCCAGCCTCCGACAAAATAACCATTTTCCAACAGCCCATCAAAGGGAGGAAACCATGGCCAGAGTCGTGGGTGATAAGTTGATTGTCAATGTGGCCCGCAAGCCGGGGGAAGAGCAGATCATTGATTTAACGCAGCTTTTTAATCAGAACCCCAACAAGATCATCGTGGTGGCCGGCACCGTAGGAGCCGACGGCGCGCCCAACACCGCCCCCCTCTCCCTTATTTTCGCCAAGGATGAAAAAACTTTGCTGGTGGCCACCTTAAGAAATACCACCACCGCCACCAACTTAAGGCGAGACGGCCGCGTCTGTTTGGAAATCATCCGGGGCGAAGACCTGGTCATGGGCATCTTCGGCACCATGCGCCTGATCAAGGAACCCATGGCCTTTAGCGAAGCCATGGCCCTGTGGGAGATGCGGGTGGAAAAGGTCAAGCAGGACACCTCGCCGGCGCAGCGGGTTATCCAGGGGCCGGCGTCGGTCCCCCGCTCGGAAAAAGCCGAGGCTTTTGAGAAGGCCGCCTTTGCCGAGCTGGCGGCCGCGGCCCAAACTTAAAGCTGGGTGAAAAGGGGAAAAGGCGAAAAGGGCAAAGATCTGTCATCGTTATACTAGTTCTTCCCTTTATTCCTTTTCCCCTCTTCCCCTTTTCCCTTCTTAACCCCTTATGAAGATAGCGGTCTTAAGGCAAAAAGTCACCGGGCTCGGAGGCGCGGAGACCACCCTGGGGTATCTGGTCCGGGGCCTGGCGGCCGCGGGTCATGAGGTGATGGTGTATGGGGCCGCCGGGGAGGCGCAAGCCCAAAATGCTTTGGGGCCGCGGATTACCTATGTGCCGGTGCCCGTGTGGGGAGGCAAGACCGGACGGCTGCTCTCTTATGCCTTAAATACCCGGCGGCTGCTCAGGCGCGCCGACGTCCAGGTGGTCTTCAGCCTGGAGCGCACTTATTTTCAGCAGGTTTACCGGGCCGGGGACGGCTGTCATCGGGAATGGCTTAACCGACGCGCCCCTTTGGTGTCCCCCGGGGCTAGAACGCTGCAAAGGCTCAGCCTCTTTCACCGGGTGATGCTTGGCCTGGAAAAGCGCCTCTTTACCGACCTCGGGCTAAAAATGGTTATCGCCAACTCCCGCCAGGTGCAAGACGAAATTATCCGGCATTACCGGCTGGATCCGGCCAAGATTAAGATTATTTATAACGGCCTGGATCATGAAAAATTTAAACCCTGGCCGCCGGAGTCCCGGCCGGCCCTTTTGGCCCGCTTAGGTGCGCCGGCCGGGGCCAATATCGTCTTATTTGTGGGCTCCGGCTTTGGCCGTAAGGGGCTGACTTATCTTTTTGAGGCCTTTGGTGGTCTAACAGATAAAGACACGCTTCTCTGGGTGGTGGGTAAGGGTCCCTTAGCCGCCTACCAGCGGTTGGCCAACCGCTGGGCTTTGGCTCACCGGGTGAGGTTTTGGGGTCCCCAGGCGGAGGTGGCCCCCTTTTACCAGGCCGCCAGGGTACTGGCCCTGCCCACCCTCTATGACCCTTGCAGCAATGTGGTGCTGGAGGCCCTGGGCTGCGGCTGCCCGGTGGTGACCACCGCGGCCAACGGCGCCGCCCAGTTTTTAACCCCCGGCCAGAACGGGGAAATTTTGCCTGGGCCCAACGACATAACCGGCTTGCGCCAGGCCCTGTCAGCCTATGTGGAGAAGGGCCGCGACCTTGAGGTGCAACACGCGGCCCAACAGGCGGTGGCCCACCTGAACTGGGACCATACCACCTCCCAGACCCTGGCGGTTTTGGAGGAGGCAGCGGACGGGAGTAGAATACGATTTTAGGGGAAGGGGGCCAGGGGTCACAGACCCCTGCCCCCTCCCCTATATCCCCTCCCCCAACCCCTTGTAGGGGGTTGGGAGGGGGTGTGGGGGAGGGCGGGGGAACCGCGTTCCCCCGGCCTTCCCCCACCCTGCAGACCCGCCTAACAGAGGCGGCCGCCTCCCTCCATGAGGTTCGGGGGCCCGCGGCCCTGGCCCGGCTCCTGGCCGCGGCCGGGGAACCCTTGTGGTTGGAGGAGCATCCCTGGCTGCGTCAGGCGGCCCCGGAGCTGGAGAAATTGGGGGTAAAACCGCGATTTGCCGACGCCGCCGAGATCCCTCAAGCCCACACCGCGGTCACCGTGGCCCTGGGGGCCATGCCGGAAACCGGCAGCGTTATGATGGGTGCGGCCGGGGCCGCCGCTGCCCGGCTGCCCTTCAGGGCCAGGCGGCATATAGTTCTGGTCCCCTGGGACCGGGCTGACCTGACGCTTTCTGAGGCCCTTGAGCTCACCCGGCAGTCAGGTGCCCTGGTGACCTGGCTCACCGGCCCGTCCCGCACCGCGGACATTGAAAAAGTCCTGGTCCTGGGGGCCCAAGCCCCGGGGGAGTTGGACGTGGTGCTCTACCAGCCGGAGGCCTGATGGAGCCGGTACCCGCCGCGGAAATCACCTCCCGGGTGGCTGCCCTTAAAATCGCTCTGGCCGCGGCGGATATCGGCCTGGCCCTCATCCGGCAGGCCGCGGACCTGTTTTATTACACCGGTACCCTGGCGGACGGCTTCCTGGCGGTGGCTGCGGCCAGCGAACCCTTGCTCCTGGTGCGCCGGCCCCAATCCCGGCTGATGGCGCGGCAACCTGCCTGGCCCCTGGCATTTTATAAGGACTTGAAAGAAATTCCCGCCCTCGTGGCCGCATATGGTCTTGAGCCGGGGGGTGCCTTGGGGCTGGAACTGGATGTTATCCCCGCCCTGCTGTATCAACGGCTGGCGCAAATATTCCCCCATCACCCCATCCGCGACCTCTCACCCCTGATCCGGCGGCAGCGCATGGTTAAAAGCGCTTATGAAATTGGCCAGTTGCGCCGGGCGGCGGCCATATTGGACCAGGCCTTTGAGATGGCGCCGGAGCTTTTGAAAACCGGCGTCACCGAGCTGGAGGTGGCCGCGGCTCTGGAATACCGCCTCCGCCTCCTGGGCCATCAAGGCTTGATCAGGCTGCGCAACCGGGACCTGGAGATGTTTTACGGCCATGTGCTCTCGGGCACCTCTGGGCTGCAGGCGGCCTATACCGATACCCCCAGCGGCGGCCTGGGTTTTTCTGCGGCCTTCCCCCAGGGAGCCTCCTTAAAAAAATTGGCCCCCGGCGAACCCATCAGCATCGACTTGGGCGCCTGCCTCAACGGTTATGTGGCGGACATGACCAGGATGTATGCCATAAAGTCGCTGCCGCCTCGGGCCTGGGAGGCCTTTAAGGTGGTGGAGGAGCTTCACCGAATTTTTGCCGACCAGGCCCGGCCTGGGGTAATGCCCGGGGACCTTTACCGGCGGCTCATGAAAGAAGTTCGGAGCCAAGGGCTGGAGGAATTTTTTATGGGCTATGGCCCGGACCGGGTGAGCTTTCTGGCCCACGGGGTGGGACTGGAACTGGATGAGTTCCCCCTGCTTACCGCCCGTTTTCCTTACCCCTTAGAGGCCGACATGGTCCTGGCCTTTGAGCCCAAGTTCTTCCTGCCGGACATCGGCATGATCGGCCTGGAGGATACCGGCCGTATCACCCCGGCGGGAGTGGAGTGGCTTACCTTAAGCCCCCGACAGATCACCGTGGTCTAATATCCAGCGCCATCGGGCTAGGGGCCGGCAGCCCTTCTCCGCCAACATTCTCCTGCCCATGCCGACAGCCGTTGCTATAGTCCTTTCCTTGCGTTAAAATGTTTTCAGGCATTCGCTTTTCGGACTTTTGCCGCCCGGTTTAAGGGGCCTGTTCCCCTCTAAACCGGCCAGACAGGAGCGTCCCACGTGACCCAGATGTCGTTTCTGGAACATCTGGAGGAGCTGCGCAAGCGCCTCATTATCTGCATCTTCGCCTTGTTTATCGGCATGGCGGTGGCCTGGCCCCTGGTCCCGGCGGTGCAACGCTTTATGCAGCGTCCCCTGATGGAGCCGTCTCTCACCCAAAAGTGGTACCACTCCATGCAGACCTGGGCGGTCCAGAAATATCCGGATCTGACCCGACGGTTAGGGGTTCAGGCCGCGCCTCCCAAGGTTTCCCCTCACAAGCTCAACTATATGGCCCCCTTGGAGCCGTTTTTCGTGCAGATGAAGATTTCCCTGGTCACCGGTCTGGCCCTGACCTTACCCATCATCCTCTACCAGTTGTGGCTGTTTTTCGCCCCGGCCCTCTACCCCAAGGAAAAGAAGTATGTCTATTATTTCATTCCCACAGGCACCGCGGCCTTTATTTTAGGGGACCTGTTTTTCCTTTATCTGGTGTGGCCGCTTATCATTTCCTTTTCCCTGGCCTACGAGAGCGACACCCTGTTTTCCATGCTCAATCTGACCCATTTTATCAATTTCTGCCTGCGTCTGATGTTACTGTTCGGGTTGATCTTCGAACTGCCCCTGGTCCTGCTAATCCTGGCCCGGGCCGGCCTGGTGCAGTTGGATTTTTTGAAACGCCAGCGGAAGCTGGCCATCCTGCTCAGCGCGGTGGTGGCGGCCTTCCACGCCGATGTGGTGACCATGACGGTGATCGCCATCCCCATTTACGGCATGTTTGAGCTTTCCCTTTTGGCTATCCGGCTGTTTGGCGGCGCAGCCGGCCGGACCCCGGAGGCGCCGCCGGCTGCCGTGCCGGTGGCCGAACCAGGCGTGGGCCCTCCGGCAGATCGGTGAGTTAAGTAAGTTGAGGGGAGGGCGGGGGACCACAGGTCCCCCGCCCTCCCCCAATCATCCCCCCCCTCAGACCAGCCCTATTTCGGTTGACAGGGTTGGGGGCTTCTTTATATATTGAGGTTTTCCAAGGGGAATTACCGGAAGGGTGAAAATGGGCCTGGAGTCTGAGGCACAGAAAAACCATAGCGTCGGCCCGACTGGACCCGAGAAGCCCAGAAGTTGGCTGGGCCGCCTGGTCAGCCGCCTCTCCGGTTGTCTGGGAGGCCATGAGTACCACTACGCCGGATACCTGCCCAGCCGCCCGGGATTTCTCTTACGCTTTACCCTGGACCCCTTCTTTTCCCGGGTTACCGTAAATCCTAAGTATCTCGAGCGCTTGCAAAAACTGGCCGATCAGGGCGCGGTGGTCTATGCCCTGAAATATCGCAGCCACCTGGATTTCCTCTTTTTCAACCGGCGCTACCAGAAGTTGGGGGCCCGGGCCCCGGAAGTGGCTTTTGACCTAAACTTGTGGATGTGGCAGCCCTTTTCGCATCTGCTGCAAATCATCACTACCGCCCTCAATTATTTCACCCGCCGCCGGGCCTGGCCCAACCCCTTCCAGGACGACTATTTTAAGAGGACTCTCGAGGAAAACCGGGGGTCCCTCCTGTTCCTGGTGGACCAGGTGGGATTCCGGCAGCGTTTTCTGAAGCCCCGGGAAGACCCCATCCGCCATCTCCTAGAACTCCAGGAGCAACTGGACTTCCCAATTTTTATAATCCCTCAGATGGTGATGTATGAAAAGGACCCGGAGAAGGAATACAAGGGCCTTTTCCAGCTATTTTTCGGAGACAGCGAAAACCCTGGAAAATTGCGCAAACTGGGCCTTTGCTTCCTGAAAGCCCGGCAAGCAGTGGTGGAGTTGGCCGAACCGGTGAACTTAAAGGAGGTGCTGGCTACTGCTCCCCAAGAGGGTCGCCTGCGGGACCTGGCCCAGGAAATCAGGCGGGAACTGATACGGCGCATCGACCTCAAAAGGCGCCAAATTACCGGGCCGGTGATCAAGTCTCGGGAAGAGTTTCTGGAGCTCACTTTAACCGACCCCGGCCTCACCGGCTTTATGGAGCATCTGGCGGAGACCGAAAAAAAGAAGCTGCCCAAAATCAAGAATACCGCCCAGGATTACTTTTGGGAAATAGCTGCGGATTTCAATATCTTTTATGTCAACATCATGAACCGCTCGATAAACCGGCTGTGCCAGCACCTCTTCGACGGCATTGCCTTTGATGAAGCCGGGTTCGAGAAGGTGCGGGACGCCGGGCAAAAAGGCAACCTGATTTTCGTCCCCTGTCATAAAAGCCATTTAGACTACCTCATCTTAAACCACCTCATTTATCAACACCATATGCACCCGCCACGCATCGCCGCGGGCAAGAATCTGGCCTTCTGGCCTCTGGGTGCCATTTTCCGCGGCTCCGGCGCGTTTTTCATCCGCCGCCGCTTCCTGGGCGGTAAACTCTACGCCGAGGTGCTCTACACCTACCTCAAGACCCTCATCACCACCGGCTATAATTTGGAATTTTTCATCGAAGGGAGGCGGAGCCGCACCGGTAAACTGGTGCTGCCCAAACTGGGGCTCCTGAACATGATCCTCAGGACTTATGACGAGCAGGCCACCCCGGACCTCCTGTTTGTCCCCACCTTCATCGGCTACGATCAGGTGCTGGAAGAAAAGGCCTATCTCAAGGAACTGGAAGGCCGGGAAAAGGAGACAGAGTCCATGGGTCAACTGATGAAGGCCCGCAAATTTTTAAAACACCGCTACGGTCGGGCTTACATCCAGTTCAGCGAACCCATCTCCATCAAACAATATCTGGCCCACCTGCCCCCCCCAGCGGCCGACGAGCCCCCCTACCAGGCCCGGGAACACGGCCAGGACCTGGCCTATCGCATCATTCAGGCAATTAACCGCATTTCCGTAGTTACCCCGTTTTCCCTGGTCTGCGCCGCCTTGCTCACTTACCCCAGAAAAGGCGTGTACCGCCGGGAACTGCTGCAAATCATCCGGGTGCTCTTCGATTACCTTCAGGCCCATAAAGTACCCCTGGCCGATTCCCTGGAGAACCTCACCCAGGCGGTGGAAGACACCCTGGCCCAGTGCGAGATCCGTAAGCTCATCACTCCCATCGAAAAGGAAGAAGGCCTGGCCGATGAACTGGGCCTGGGAGGCTACAGCATCGACGAGACCAAACGCCCCTTACTGGAATATTACAAAAACAATATCCTGCATTTCTTCCTGCCCGCCTCTCTGGTTTCCCTGGCCATCCTGGCAGGCGTTGGCTTCGAGTTCGAGCGCGAGCAAGTCTTGTCCGATTTCTCCTTTCTTTCCGACTTTTTCAAAAACGAATTCATCTTCAACGACATCGACCCGGAAGGCCAGGTGGAGGAAATCCTGGGCTATTTCTCCTCCCGAGGAGTGGTCATAAACCTCGACCAGCCGACCCGTTATACCCTGTCCGCCTCCGGCCTCAAAGAACTGTCTTATTTTGCCAACCTCCTGTATAACTACCTGGAATCCTACTGGATCGTCTTTCGGTCCATCAAGTACCTCCAGAAAAAACCCCGCAGCGAACGGGAGTTTTTAAAACGCATCCAATCCATCGGCGCCAAACTCCACAAACTGGGCGAAGTGGAACGGGCCGAAGCCCTCTCGGAAGCCACCTTCCAAAACGCCCTCAAACTCTTCGGGGAAAAAGGCATCGTTCTCAAGCAATCCCCGGAAGGTAAAGGGGCCACCACCTTTGCCCGCCCCCCGGACGAAGACGCCAAAGAATTCTACGGCCGCCAACTGGCGCGGTTCTTGAGAAGGTAGGGAGATAGATTTGAGGGAAGGGCTGGGGGAGTTTTTTGTAAGCATAAGGGCCCACCGGCCCTTAGCCCCCTCCCCCATACCTCTTACTAGTGGCACAGGCGTCTCGCCTGTGCTTTATCCGGCGAGAGTCCACCCCCTATTTGTCATTCTGAGCCAAGCGAAGAATCTCTAATATGTAGGGTGGGCACCCCCACCATCAATCCTTGGTCTTCCCCATTGCTGCCAAAGCCATTTCCACGGCTTCTTGAGGACTTGCGGCGCGCCGCAGGCCGGGCAGGTCCCAGCTCGCCTCTAGGGCGATCACCGGTTTTCCCAACTTGAGGGCGATGGCCGCCTCCGAGATGGTGCCGTGGCTGCCGTCCACGGCAATTAAGGCGTCGGCGCTGTGGGCGATGAGCATATTGCGGGCGTGGCCCAGGTTGGTGGCGATGGCATAAGTCAGGTAAGGGTTGGCCCGGCGCCGGTCCCCGTCGGGCAGGATGCCAATGCTTACCCCACCGGCTTCCCGGGCCCCCTGGGTCGCCGCGGCCATCACTCCCCCTAAGCCCCCGCACAATAATACCGCCCCCCGCCGGGCCACCTGACGCCCCACCTCCTTGGCCACCTCAGCGAGTTGCGGACTCACCTCGCCGCCGCCAATCACCGCCATATAAATAAGCTTTGCCATATCTGAATCCTCACCAACGGGTTGGGTTGCCAGAAGCAGGTAGGAGAAGTTCAAAAAACCCAACCCCCTTCTCCCGGCCTCCTGCCCCCCAAGTATCTGTCTAGGTCAAATCCAGGTGGGACATCTTGATGAAATAGCCAAGTTTATTTGTTATCATAAAAAGTGGTGCCGGCAAAGGCAATCCAGCCCAGCCGTTGCCTTGATTTCCAGGGCGCCAACCCCGGTGCGCCCCCTACGGCTCAAATACCTTGGCCATGGCATATTATCTTTTTGACGGCACCTTTGGATAAAATTTTATTTGCCATAACCTCAAGGTAAACCAGCCATGCTCTCAAGGTCCAGGAAAGCAATTCTATGGCTGAGTTTGGGTCTTACCTTCCTGGCCTCGGCCTGCGCCACCACCCCCTATACCGGCCGCAAGCAACTCATCATGGTCCCCCAGGGCAGCGAGATTTCCATGGGTTACCAGGCCTTTAAGGACGCCAAAAGGAAATTCCGCCTTTCTCAAGACCCGGAAATAAATATGATGCTGACCAGGGTGGGACAACGCATCGCCGCCGCGGCCCACCGCCCGGATTTCCGCTGGGAGTTCGCGGTCTTTCAAGACGATAAAATGGCCAACGCCTTTTGCCTGCCGGGCGGCAAGGTGGGCGTGTTCACCGGCATTCTGAAATACACCAAGGACGAGGCGGGCCTGGCCACCGTGGTGTCCCATGAAGCGGCCCACGCCATCGCCCGCCACGCCGGGGAACGAATGAGCCAAGGTTTGTTGGCCCAGGCGGGCGGCCTGGGACTGAGCCTGGGCTTAGGCGGCATGAACCCTTACGCCGCCGACGCCATCATGCGGGCTTACGGCCTGGGAGCCAATCTCGGGGTGCTGCTGCCCTACACCCGCACCCAGGAATACGAGGCTGACAAAATCGGCCTCATCCTCATGGCCAAAGCGGGTTACGACCCGGCCGCGGCCCTGGACTTCTGGCAGCGCATGCTCAACGAAAAGAAAGACCGCTTCCAGATGCCCCAATTTCTGTCCACCCACCCCAACGACGAAAACCGCCTCAAGGCCATGCGCGACTACCTCCCCACCGCCAGCCAATACTATCAACCTCAGGGGAATTGAGAGAGGAGTTGTGGGGGGAGGGCCAGGGACCTGAGGTCCCTGCCCTCCCCCAAATCTCTTACACCCCCTCCCTCAAGCGCCGGGTTTCTCCAACTCTTACGGTAACCCTGGTGGTGTCGAAGTATTCCAGAAGCGGGATGCTGAATTTGCGGGAGGTCTGGGTCAGGTCTTTGAATTGGATGACGGTGATTTCTTTATTTTTCTTTAAGAAATCCACCAGCGCGCTTTTAAGATGGGAGATGGCCTCCTGGTGGAAGTAGAGGTCTTCTTTCACTTTCACCAGGCCGCCCTGGTTCACCAGGACCGGCAGGAGTTGTTTGAGTTGAGCCGAAGAAATCCCCAGAGCGGCCTCGACCTCTTTCAAGGTGGGGGGAGAGAGTTGTCCTTGGCGGTAAAGGGCTGCCAGGCGGTTAACCAGGTCTTCCTGGTCGCCGGCCAGGGTGACCCGGTGGGTGGCCAGGCGCACCAGGTCCTTTTCCAGGGCCACCTGTTTCTTCTGGACTAATGCGGCCAGCAGGTAGTTGAAGAGGCGCACCTCCATCTGGGCGGGAAGTTTGCGGCGCAGCTCTTCTTTGGAAAGGCCGGGTTTTAAAGGGTGCTGGCGGTGATACGCCGCCAGGTGCTGGAGAATCTGCTGTTCCAGCTCCTTGGCGGTGGCGGTCAAAAGATAGCGCTGGTTTTCCTGGTCATAAAGGAAGATTTGGCCCTGGGCGGTGAGATGGGCCAACCGGGATCCCAACTCTGCCGCATCCCACGGCAGCAGGGCCCCCATTTCCGCCTGGGAGCGCCCGGCGGCCCCGGTTTCCATAAGGTAAAAGCGCAACTGGTCTTCATAAGAGCCCTGCCTCAGGGTTTCCAGACCGGCCAGAACTCCTTCCTGAAACCTTTTGTGGCGGCCGGGGTTGACGTGAAGAATCACCCCACCGCCCCAGGTAAAGGCCGGGGAGAAACTCCGGATCACGAAGCGGTCCCCGGGCTTGAGGGCCAGGGCGTCCCGCAAGAAAAACTGCACATACCCGGACGCCCCGGGGGGCAGCTCGTCCGCAGTGAGGATCAGGGGCATACTGACCCGCTCGCTGGTGCCGGTATGCAGCCGCACCGCCTGGCGGTGCTTCAAGGGCCGGGGGGCGCTGGGGAGGATTTCTAGAAAAGCGTCCAGGCGCCGGCTGGAGATCAAGGCCCCCGGGGGAGCCACCACCATGCCCCGCTCCAGCTCCTCCTTTTCCAATCCCTGGAGGTTGACGGCGGTGCGGTTGCCGGCCACGGCCTCCTCCACCGCCACCCCGTGCACCTGCAGGCCCCGCACCCGGGCCTTGAAGCCCTGCGGATAGACCACTCCAGCCTCTCCCACCCCCAGGCGGCCGGAAATGGCGGTGCCGGTGACCACGGTGCCGAAGCCTTTGATGGTAAAGACCCGGTCGATGGGCAGGCGAAAGATGCCGGTGGGCGGCTTCGGGGGGACCAGAGCGGCCAGCTCCGCCAGGGTGGCTAGCAGATTCTCCTTGCCTTCACCGGTGACCGCGGAAAAGCGCACCAGAGGCGCGCCCTCTAAAAAGGTGCTTTTAAGCGCCTCCCGCACCTCCTCTTCCACCAATTCCAGCCAGTCGGGCTCCGCCAGGTCAACCTTGGTGAGCACCACCAACCCTTTTTTTACCTGGAGTAACTGGCAGATCTCCAGGTGCTCCCGGGTCTGGGGCATGACCCCTTCGTCCGCGGCGATGACCAGGGCCACCAGGTCCATGCCGGTGGCGCCGGCCACCATGTGGCGCACAAACCGCTCATGACCCGGCACATCCACGATCCCCAAACGCTGCCCCGTGGGCAGGGTGAGATAGGCAAACCCCAACTCAATGGTGATGCCCCGGAGCTTTTCTTCTTTGAGACGGTCCGGATCAATGCCGGTCAACGATTTGATTAAAGCACTCTTGCCATGATCAATGTGCCCGGCCGTGCCTAAAATGACAGGTGCAAAGGACATGGTGGTTGGACCTTGGTTGTGGAATTGGGGGGAGGGCAGGGGCCTCAGGCCCCTGCCCTCCCCCCAAATTCACCTTATACTTCCTTCCTAGCCTTTCGGCAACTCCCGGGTGATTTCGAAGTGATCCCGGGGCGAGTGGGGTTGGTCGGTGACGGTCAGTTTAACCTGGTATTCCGTGGTCAATCGCCTAAAGAGGTGTTCCCCTTCTTGCTTAAGGATCGCGGTTACCTGGGGGTGGGCGGACACGGTCAGGTGGCTGCGGGGAAATTCCCGGGCCTCGGCGGTTATTTGTCGCATCAGGTCGTGGGCCAGGGTCAGTGGACTCAGCACCGCGCCCCTCCCGCCGCAGCAGTCGCAGGGTTCGGTGACCAGGTGAGCTAGGCTGTCCCGCAACCTCTGACGGGTCATTTCCACCAGTCCCAAAGAAGATATGGGCAGTACCGAGGTTTTAGCCCGATCTTTTTTAAGGCTCTGCAACAATTCTTGATAGACTTCCTCCCGATGGGCGGCCTTTTCCATGTCGATGAAATCTATGACAATAAGTCCCCCGATATTGCGCAGCCTCAGTTGGCGGGCAATCTCTTTGGCGGCTTCCAGATTGGTTTTGAGGATGGTGTCTTCCAGATGCTGCCGGCCCACGAAGCGTCCGGTATTGACATCGATGGCGGTCAAAGCCTCCGTAGTATCGAACAGCAGGTTCCCCCCGGATTTGAGCCATACCCGGGGAGCCAACAGTCTTTGCCAGTCGATCTCCAGACCGAAGTGGGAGAAAAGTGGCTCCGCCTCCGTATAAAGCTCCAGCCGATATTTATCCTGGGGATTAACTGATTCCAGGTAATTTAGGATCTGCTCGAAAGCTTCCGGATCATCCACCACCAAGCGGTCCACCTCTGGAGAGAAAATCTCCCGCACCACCCGCCGGGCGGCTTCCAAATCCTGATGGAGCAGGGCCGGGGCGGAGGCCGTGTCATTTTTGCGCAGGATTTTCTGCCACAACTGCAGCAGGGCCTTGAGTTCCCGGCCCAACCGGTCAAGACCCTGCCCCTGGCTGGCGGTGCGAGCGATGAGGCCTCCCTGCCGGGGCTTCAGTTCCTCCAAGCCGGCCTTGAGTCGCGCCCGCTCGGCTTCGTCGGTGATGCGTCGGGAGATTCCCAGGTGCGGCAAGGTGGGCGTATAAACCAGATAATGCCCCGGCAGGGAGAGGTGCGTGCTCAGCCGCGCCCCCTTGTTACCAATGGGGCCGCGCACCAACTGCACCAGAACCTCCTGACCCTCGTGGAGGAGGTCCTCAATGGCCGCGGGCGGCAGCCGGCGGGAAGCGCGGTCCGAGACCTCGTTGACCTCTTCCTTCAGCCAGAGATCAAAAAATTCGTCCCCCTTTGCTTCCACATCTTCCGCATAGAGGTAGGCCGGCCGGTCCAGCCCCACCTCCACGAAGGCCGCGGCCATGCCCGGCAGCAGCTTGAGCACCCGGCCCTTGTAAATGTTACCGGTGAGACCGGGGTGCGGCCGGCGCTCCAGATAGAATTCCGCCAGCCGCCCGTCCTCCATCAGGGCCACCCGGGTATCACCCTCCGCCACGCTGATTAAGAGAAGATTGGACATAGATGATGGTGTTTTGGGGGAGGGGGCTAAGGACCAGTGGGCCCTTACCCCCTCCCCCAATCCCCTACCCCCAATCCCTTATGGGTTTATTTTTGAGGTGAGGTCGGGGGGCTTTTGGCCTCGACCTCACCTCAAACCTTAAGCGGGTTGGGAGGGGGGTTTGGGGGGAGATTGAAAGTGGGCCTCAGGCCCCTGGCCCCCTCCCCCAAACGATCCTCCTAAACACTTTTCAATTTCAAAATCCGTAAAGATCGGGCCGGGGCTTCGTTCAGGGCGAAGATATGGGCCAGGGCATCCGTTACTTTCAGATTATCCTTTTCTCTAA
>JAUXZG010000010.1 GCA_030694005.1 Desulfobaccales bacterium
TTTAGAAAGAAGGACGTTTTTTCTTTTAACCCGTTCCCCCTTGAAGCAAATTGAGACCTCTGAAAAATTCGCCAATTTGAGACTGTTGCAAATAGTCGCCTTTTCATGCTTGTCACCCTGAGCCGAAGGCGAAGGGTCTAGTTTTTCTAGATTCTTCGCCGCCTTTGGCGGCTCAGAATGACAGAAAGTGGGTTTCGGAAAGTAATTGCAACAGTCTCAATTTAATAAACACCAAGCTTTTGGCTGCTATTTTGAGTCCAGGGGCAGAGTTTTTAATTCCCTCCCCCTTGAGGGGGGAGGGTTAGGGTGGGGGTGATATATCTTGAAATATAAATAAGTTCTGGCTAATTCCCCCTCCCCCTATCCCCCTCCCGCCAGGGGAGGGGGAATATTGGTAATCAGGATGTTTGGCGTGGTAACTCTGTCTGCCTGAAAGTGAAGCGGACAAAAAGACGATTTTGCAGAGGTCTCAATTTGGAAAAAAGTCAAGCTTCGCAGAGGTCTCTTATTGTCTTGGCCGCTTACATGATATTATAAAATATTTAAAAACTGAGGGGGCCGTTTCTGGGCGAATTATGAGACCGAGAATAATTATAGGGCGTTTTTTGATACGCCTGGGGCGGTTCATCCAATCTCTGGCCCTCATGGTCATGAAGCCCGACGACCTGGTAGAGTTCGGCCGGCAGACTTATGCCAGGGGGGTCGGATGTTGGGGTAGTGATGATGTGTTGGCCGAAGGACTGAGCCCCGTGGAAACGGCCCTTTTAGAGAAGATTCCCGAAAAGCAAGGCCGCCTTCTGCTGTTGGGCGTGGGCGGCGGGAGGGAGGCTATTCCTCTGGCCCGGCTGGGGTTTGAAGTCACCGGGGTGGACTTTATCCCCGAGTTGGTGCAACAGGCCAAAGAAAACGCGGCCAGGCACGGGGTGCAAATTGAGGGGCTGGTCCAGGAAATCTCCGAACTTGATATGCCTGCAGGTTCTTTTGACATCGTCTGGCTCTCCAGGCGCATGTACTCCTGCGTGCCCACCAGGGGCAGGCGCCTGGAGATGTTGCGCCGGATCCACCGGGCTCTCAGGCCGGGAGGATATTTTATTTGCACCTATCTCTGGCAAACGCAAAAGATGTCTTCTCCCATAGCGGAGTTGGCCAGAAAAATCTTTGCCTTCCTGACCCGGGGCAACCTCGAATATGAACCGGGCGATATCCTTTGGAATAGCTTGGAGTTCGTCCACGCCTTTTCTTCCGAAGCCGAACTCCGGTCTGAGTTCGCTGCGGGAGGCTTTGCCGTCTGCCACCTGCATATTCCTGCCTCTGGAGAAGAAGGCGGGGCCGTGCTGGCGCCGAGATAAAGATCGGGCCTTCCTTAAGTAGAGATATTTTTTCTAAAGGTTGAAATTAAGTTCCGACGCGTCGGGGGCATTGGCAAAGCTGGAAGAAAGGGGTATAGCGCGGTCAGGGCTTTCGCAAAACCGCGAGGATGGCCTTGACCACCTCTGGGAGGATGGCCAGGTCCCGGGGGTAGGACAGGGATTTGATGGGAATAACGGCGGTGAGGCGCTCGGCCAGAGCAAATTGCCGCTTGAGCCGGTCGGGTTCGGTGATCACCGAATTGAAGGTATTGGCAATCAAAGGCAGAAAGGCCCCCCGTTGGCTCAAAGTCCGGATGGTTACCCTTTGGCCCCGGGACCTGGCGGTGGCCGGCCGCAGCACGAATAAGGCCCTCAGGGGCAAGGCGGTTTGACAGGACTGCTCCGGACTTAAAGAGATGATGAGCTTGGGGGTATAGCGGTTCATGGGACTGCCGGTAACCCCCTCTCCCAAAACGGCCCGGGCGATCTCGGGAAAGAGCTTGATCTTGGGAGGGCCGGGATAGGCCAGAAAGCCCCGGCCCTCCTCCTTCAAGACGATGAGGTCATCGGTAAGCAAGGGATACCCGGCCTTAAGAAAGGCCGCCCCGAGACTGGACTTGCCGTAGCCGCAATCGCCCAGGAACCCCACCGCCCCTCCATCCACCACTGTGGCGGTGCAATGGATGTGCTCGATGCCTTGCTTGAGCAAGGCAAAGGAGAGCACATGGGCCAGAAGATAGGTGTGAAAGGTTTCCCAGGAGGTGTCTGACAGGGGGCGGCAGGTAATCCGGCGGCCGTCGGCGGAGACCAAGGACTCGAAGACCTCGGGCCAGAAGAGGTAATCAACTCCGTCCGGCAGCCGGGTATATCGGTACCAAGCTTGCAATTGGGGGAGTTTACTTGCTTCCCGAGCCGCTTCAGTGAAGAGGGAGGCCGGGCCCTCCACAATTTCACAATCCCCCGGCCCCGAATCGTCCGGCGCCAGTCCAGGCAATGGCCAGGTACTCCTGAGGCGGATGCCGTAAAGGCGATAGGTGTGCACCTGTGATTATCTCTAGCTGCTAATTCTCAAGCCACCCAGGTGGCTCTCAATGGTCCACCCGGTCCTAATTTAACTGCAATAACCGGTGCCCCGGTCATTTCTTATTTCTTGGTGTCGGGCGGAGTCTTGTCAGCAAGGGTACCCCCTTTTGCCGCGGTGATAGATTTGAGGTCCCCATAAACTACCAGGCGGGGGGATTGATAGGGCTTCTTGACTTTCGCCCGGTCACTTTTTTCCTTAATGAGCGCGTTCATTTCCCGCAACTTCTTTTCCCTTAAACTGATTAGCGAAAAAGACTTGCAGCCAGAGTTCCAAGCCAAAAAGATAAGAGAGAGTGCGGGCGGTCACGAAGGTGGGACCGTGAATGCGGTCTTTGAGCCGCTTCAGCCCTTCTCGCATCTCTTTTTCCTTAACATAGCCAAACCTGGCGGCCATTCCCCCAGACTCTAGGCAGTGAACTATCCTGGGGTAATCTTTCTCCACCCCCTCGTTTCCCAGAGCCGTGAAATCCGCCTTCCCCCGGCGATTTCGGATCCCCTCCGGGAGTATGCCCCCCATGGCGGCGCGCAGGATCCCCTTTTGCATCCCGGTCCAGGTACATATCTCTCCGGGACTCTGCAGCATAAAGGATAAAAAGTCCCGGTCCAGGAAAGGGCAAGCTAACTCCAGGCCGTTTATGGCAGCCGACTTTTGCCATAGCTCAAACCGTATAGCATTATAGGGAGATCTAAGGTCTTTGTAAATAGCTTCCGCATGAACGCTAACAAATTTTCTGTTATGGCATCTCTTCCTGGTTAGGCTCCGGAGGGATCGCTGCCGTACCCCCTCCGTATGCCAGGGTTGATCCCAGACCGAGGGCGTTAGGGTGTGTCGCAGCCTCCGCAGCCAGGAGAAGAGACTCTCGGGGATATGGTACCTGACCAGGTCTTCCAAGAATAATCGGGTATAAGTGGTTGTATCGTCCTCGTCTAAGGAGCGGTTCAAGGCCTTCAGGTGACTCCATACCCGCACCCACTTAAAACCGCGGAAAAGGTCGATGAGGTATGGGTAATTTACCAGCGTCTCATCGCCAAAGAAGCCGCTGAGCAGTACCCGGGCGCCTTGCTGCCGGGCCGCACGTTGCATTTGGTGGTCGGCGTCCCACCCCAGAAAGGGGACCTCCACCTGCCATATTTCTGTTGCGGGTCTGGCCGCCAGCGTCAAGGGACCGGTGGGCACCCGGGCAATGGTGGTGCCGTAAAGTCCCTCGATCTCCTCAAGAAAGGCCTTCTCATCCGCCGGGGACCCGTCCGGGAAGATGTTAGACAATCCCAGGACCGCAGGATAGCGTTCGGGATTTTGCCTCCGCAGGGTTTCCCCCTGGCAGAAGATGGAAGAGGAATCCAGCCCCCCGCTTACGGACACCGCCACCGGGTAAGCGCTGCGCAGACGCCGCCGCACCGCCTCCTCAAAGTGGTGGCGAAAGGCCTCGGTATACTCCTCAAAAGACTTGAGCCGGATGCGCCCCTGGGTGTCGAAGTCCCAGTGTTGGCGGGTCACTAATCCCTGGGGGCTGATAATCGCCAGGCGGCCGGGAAGCAGGCCGGTCACCCCGGCAAAAAAGGTCTCCCCCCGGTTGTCTACGGAGAATTTTTGGGTGAGAAACTCGGCCACCATGTCGTCGTTGGGCCGGGGGGTTACCTGGGGATGGGCCAGGATTGCTTTGATCTCCGAGCCAAAGATGAAGGTGTCGCCGGTGCGGCAGTAGTAAAGGGGCCTGAGCCCAATGGCGTCCCGGGCCAGCAGGAGCTGCCGCCGGCGAGGGTCGAACAGACCTAAAGCAAAGTCCCCGTTTAAACGTTCGGGGAAAGCCTCCCCAAAGGTCTCATAGGCGGCCAGCACCAGAACCGGGTCCGGTGACTGAGGGGTTAAATTAGGGGACCCCTTCAGGTCTCTTAGGAGCTCGTCCCGGTTGTCCAACCGGCCATCGAAGACCACCACCGCCCCGGAGTGATGGACCAGGGGCTGGGTCTCTTGGGCTGCCTCCGGGGTGACCTTAAAGAGTTGGCAGGCCAGCCCCACTGAGCCCTGCTGCCACACCCCTTCCCCGTCGGGGCCGCGGTGGGCCAGGGTGGCGCTGAGTTTGGAGAGAATCCCCTCCTCCAGCGGACGACCATCCAGATTCCAGAGACCAACGAGGCCGCTCATTTTGCTTTTCCAGGAAAAATGGCCTGGTAGCCATCGGTGATGGTCCGGGTTAGACGGGGCCGGTAGTATCGCCCGACTTTGACCGGGGCCTCGGGCCAACCCCAGGGAAGCTCCCCAGGGTTATCTTGACTGGGGCAGGCCCGGGGAATTACTAAATATTCCACCTCAATGTCCAGAAGCGCCATTCCCCCCAATCGCGCAGATTTCCCCAGTTGCAGCCTCGCAAGGGCTTTCCGAGAACCACGGTGGAAATCTGGTGGGCTTGGACCTATACGGCCGGAAAAGCTCCAGGATATTTCTTCATCACCACTCTTAACCGGCCAAGGGGGGATTTCAAGGTTTTTTGAGGGACGCCGGGTTTGATTCGGGACCTCCGAGAAGACTTCTTTAACGATTCCTTTCTTTAAAGCCTGGCAGATAAAATTAGGCGAGTTTGGTTGAGTCATGGACCGGGCTCCAACCCACATCGTCCCCCAGGGGGTTAGCCATCCATGGCCGGCAAGGTGCGGTAGCTTTCCAGTTCAGAGTCGCCGATGATTACCCGGCCGTTATTCTCCACCCAGGCGTGGGCCTGAAATTGCCCCTGGGCGTCGCGGCCCACGCCGAGGCGCAGATGGGCGGAGAAGCCCCCGCGCTTGAGCAGCGCCTGGGCGGCCAGCGCCTGGATGAGACAGGTGGTCTTGGGCACATAACCACTGGCCACCGCTACGGCGCGCCCCGCCCGTTCCGGTAAAAAAGTGTCCGCCTGGCGTCCCTCGGCGGGCGCCTGGCTGAACCGGATCAAAAGACCTCTCTGGCCCGAAAAGGGCAATAGCCAGAACCACAGGCGGATCACCGCCAGCCACAGCCAGGCCCTGATCAACAGTTCCCGATCCGCCGGGGCCAGGTAAAGGAATTTACGAAGCCGTTCCATTCCTTACCTGGATGAGCCCCTTGGCCGCCATTTCCTTAAGCAAGCCCAACAGATCGTAACTCAAGCGCTGGAGGTCAACTTCATACTCTTCAAGGAGAGTCTCGATAATCTCGGTGACGCTTAGGGGCTGTTGAATCAGATGCCAAATTCTGGCCCCTATGGGGTCCAGACCATAGTAAACCCCGTCCTTAAGATTGAGGATGACCGCTTCTCTTTCCAGGTCGGCGGACACCAGATTCTGGGCCGCTACTACGAGGTCATCCCCGGAAATGTTCGCTTGATTGGTTTTTGCTACAGCCATAAGTCCCCCCCCTTACGCAAGTGGCCAGCCCTCCTCTAGCAGGTCCCAAGGATACTGGGTCATAGTCCATGGCCACCCCGGCATTAACTCACCCTTATCAATACCGCCGGGTAGTTGCCCTCCCCCACCGGCGGCCAACATCCCGGTCCGGCCTAAACCAAACCCCAGAGCCTACCGAAATCATTTATATTATGACATTCTTTTAATTTTTAATAGAGATAAATATATATCCTTAAAAAAGGCGGTGGAGCCCCGACGCCTGGCTGATTGTTAATTTTTTATAATATAAACAACATATTATATCTACAAAATATTAGGAAGTAGATTTGTGGCTTTAAAGAATAAAAGTATGCAGGATTTATGCCGAATTATATCTAGTTAATTTTATTGAAAATTCATCGCGGCGCGGGGCTCAGCATGTTTCAAATCCCTAACATTTTTGTTCAGGCGGCTGAATCTTTCTCCTTCGGCGCCCTCTGACCGCGGAATTTAGCCGGAAATTGATTATGCTTCCCTTTGTTCGGAGAATGTGCTAAAAAATTTTTTATAAATTGTGTTTGTTGGTCTGAAAGAGCCATGCCCTATTGTAACCAATGCCAGATAGTCCACGGAGAGAACCATCGCTTCTGTCAGCGCTGTGGGCAGATATTAAAAGGGACTAAGACCAACGGGGCCAGGCCCTGCGCCCGTTGCGGGGTCATAACCTTTCCGGGACAAAAATTTTGTACCGAGTGCGGCCTGCCGCTCAGGGTAGCCCGGGTCACCCAAGAAGAGGAGGAGGCCCCCTCCCGGCCGCCGTTATTTTACCCCCGCAAGTCTGAGCCCGGCGCCCGTCACAGCTCGCGTCGTCCCTTAAGGGCCATCTTCTCCCTTTTGGGCATAGTGCTGGTGGCTCTGGCCGGCATCTATATCTGGCGTCATCTGCCCTCCCGGGCGCTGACGGAGCGAGTCCCTACCACCGCTGCGCCTCAGGAGGAAATGAAGCGGGAGGTGGAAAAGCTGGCGGAGAAAATCCGCGCCGCCCACCTCAACAAGGACATCAACAAGTGGCTCAGCTGTTACAATTCCGCCTATCCCAACCTGGGTCGCTTGGAGAATTCCATCCTGGAACTTTGGAAGAATTACGATGTCAAGGAAGTTTCTTACCGGATTTCCAATGTGCAGCGTCAGAGCGACAAACAGGTCAGCGCCAGCATCGTCTGGAACATCCAGCTCTATGATCACCGCACCCATGACTATACCCTGGATCGCTCCGGCTACAAGATCATCCTGGAGCAAGGCGAGGGCGGCTGGAAGATCCGTGATAGCCAATTAGAGGGAGGGGGGTCTTCTTAGAGTGATGCCTCTTAAGGGTCGGCGGGGATATGGAGCCTGGATCGGCTTAGGCTGTCTGGCCTTGTGCTTGCTGGGCTGCATGCCCCGGGTTTACGAACCTCCCCCCACAGGACCGCCGGCGCCCCCGGCTGCGGCCCCGCCGCCGGCGGTCAGCCGCCCCGTTTTCTATGTCAACGCCAACCGCCTCAATCTGCGCGCCTGCCCCGGCATGGACTGTCCCAAGATTTCCACCCTGGACCGCAATGAAGCGGTGGAAAAAGTGGGGGAGTCCGAGGATTGGGCCCAGGTGCGGGTGCAAAAGGACGGCCGCCTGGGCTGGGTGAACGGCCGCTACCTCTCATCGCAACCTGTAGCCGCGGCTCCGGAAGCCACGCCGCCCTTACCGCCCCCCACCGTGACTCCGCCGCCCTTGCCGGAAAAACCGCCCCCGGCCAAACCCCCGGCCGCGGAAAAGCCCAAGCCGGCCAAACCCGCGGAGCCGGCGGCGGCACCTCCTAAAAAGAAGGCCGAAGAGCCGCGGCCCGCCAAGCCACCAAAACCTGCGGAAGCGCCAGAGCCTGCCCACAAAAAGCCAACGCCGCCGGAAAAAGCCAAACCGGCGGAGAAGCCTGCTCCCCCAGCAGAACCCGCCCCGGACCAGCAAAAACGCATCCGGATTATGTAGGGGTGATGTGGAGGAGGGGGCCAGGGGTCGCAGGCCCACTTACAATCCTCCCTCAAACTCCCTTCCCCAACCCCTTACGGGAAAAAAATTGGCGGGCTGGCTGGGGCCACAGGCCCCAGCCAGCCCGCCAGCTTAAAGGGGGGTGGGAGGGGAGTTTGAGGGGTGGGTGGGGGAACCCTTACAAAAAAGTTCCCCCAGCCCCCCCCCTCAACTTCACTGACCTACCTCCCCCACTCCACCAGGGCCGCGCCCCAGGTGGCTCCGGCGCCGAAGCTCACCAGCAGCACCTTGTCTCCTTCTTTGATGCGGCCTTCTTGCAGGGCTTCATGCAGGGCCAGGGGCACCGAGGCCGCCGAGGTGTTGCCGTAGCGGTCGACATTGACGAACAGCTTCTCCATGGGCACCTTGGCAAAGCGCGCCCCAGCGTCCAGGATGCGCCAGTTGGCTTGGTGGAGGATGAGAAAATCCAGGTCCTCCCGGGTTATCTGGGCCGCCTCCAAAATGCGCCGGATGGACTCTTTCACCGCGTTCACCGCGAATTTGAAAATCTCCGGACCGTCCATGCGCAAAAAATGGCGGGAGGTGGTGCTTTGGAGCGGCAGAAAAGGGCTCACCTCCGCATTGAACTCCGTTTCGCAGTAAAGCTTCATGTTCAGGCTGGAAGCGATGAAGGAAGTAATGATACGGCCCCGCTGGGCGGGGCCCACCACCACGGCCCCGGCGCCATCGCCAAAGAGCAGGCAGGTGGCCCGGTCCGTCCAGTCCGTGAAACGGGAGTTGGCGTCGCTGCCGATGACCAGGGCGTATTTACCTTCCGGGGCCACCAGGCGCTCCGCCACATACAAGGCGTAGTTGAAGCCGGTGCAGCCCGCCTGGATGTCAAAAGCCGCTATCTTGGCGTTCAGCCCCAGGGCGTCCTGCACCCGGATGGCCGCGGCAGGATACAAATAATTGGGGCTGTTGGTGGCCAGGATAATATAACTGAGTTGCTCCGCGGCGATGCCTGCCGCGTCCAGGGCCTGGCGGCTGGCGGGGACGCCCATGGTGGCAATGTCCTCCTCCGGGGCGGCGATGCGCCGCTCCCGGATGCCGGAGCGCTCCACAATCCAGGCATCCGTGGTGTCCACCATCTTTTCCAGATCAAAATTGGTCAAGACCCGTTCCGGCACATAACCGCCGGTGCCCAGGATACCGATATTTTTCTTAGACAACTTTGCCCCCCAATTCTCACAAGGGTATTAATGGCAATTTATACCTCAGGGCCTTTAAAAAGGCAAATGAATTGGCAGGTATCATTTCAGTGGGAAAT
>JAUXZG010000014.1 GCA_030694005.1 Desulfobaccales bacterium
GCCCCCTCCCCCAAACCCCCTCCCCCAACCCCTTATGGTCTTTGTTGGGCCGGAGAAGTCGCGGGGCCAAAGGCCCCGCCTTCTCCGGCCACTTACACGGGTTGGGTGGGGGGCTTGAGGGGAGATTGTAAGGGGAGCTTAGCTCCCTGGCCCTCCCCCCCAAATCATCATCCTTAACCGTCATGTCGGACCAGTCTTCGGAAAAGCTCACCCCCATGCTCAGGCAGTATCTGGATCTCAAAAACCAGTATGCCGACGCGTTGGTGCTTTTTCAGATGGGGGATTTTTACGAGTTGTTCTTCGGCGATGCCGAGCAAGCCGCCTCCGTATTAAATATTGCCCTCACCAGCCGCAGCCGCGCCGCCGACGAACGCATCCCCATGGCCGGGTTTCCCATCCACGCGGCTCAAGGATATATCACCCGCCTGGTGGACCGGGGGTTCAAGGTGGTGGTCTGCGATCAGGTGGAGGACCCGGCCCTGGCCAAGGGGCTGGTGCGCCGGGAGGTGACCCGCATCCTCACCCAGGGCACCCTGGTGGACCTGGCGGCCCTGGACGCCCGCACTGACAACTACCTGGCGGCGGTGGCCTTTAAGGGCCCTAAATGGGGGCTGGCCTTTTTAGAGCTGTCCACCGGGGAATTCCGCCTCACGGAAGGGGAGGGGGCCGATGACCTGGCAGATGAGCTCTGGCGCTTGAAGCCCGCGGAGATTCTGGTGCCGGAGGACCGTGAAGTCAGATTGTTAGCAACGGCTCTGGCTCCCTTTGATGTTCCCCCCACCCAACGGCTCTTGTCCCCCTATGCCTTTGACCAGGACGCGGCCCGACGGGAGCTGGGGCGCACCCTGGGCACCCTGCATCTGGACGGCTTCGGCCTGGCTCCCTACCGCCTGGGGGTGGCCGCGGCCGGGGCCATCCTCCGCTATCTCAAGGATTCCCACACTCCCCGGCTGCCCCATCTGGACCGGTTGCTGCCCTATACCCGGGATGAATATCTGGAGATGGATGAGGCTACCTTAAGGCACCTGGAGATCTTTGAGACCTGGCGGAGCCGATCCCGCCAGGGGTCTTTGCTGGAGGTGCTGGACGAGGCCCTCACCCCCATGGGGGCCCGGGGTTTGAACCGCTGGCTGCGCTATCCTCTGAAAGATTTGGCCCTCATCGAGGCCCGCCTGGACGGGGTGCAGTTTTTTAAGGAGAACAGCCTGCTTAGGCAGCGCTGGCGCCAGGGCTTGAAGGGGCTGGGGGACCTGGAGCGCCTCACCGCTCGTCTGGCCTTGGAGCAGGCCACCCCCCGGGAGGTGGGCGCGGTAAGGGAAGCGGTGGGGCGGTTGCCCCAGTTAAAAGCGTTATTGCCTTCTGAATTGCCCCCCCTAATGGAGGCCCTGGCCGCGGACCTGGAGGATCTGACGGATCTCCATGACCTGATTGCCCGGGCCTTAAGCGACGCCCCCCCGCCGACGCTTTCCGCCGTGGGCATCATCCGTCAGGGTTATGATCCCGAGTTGGATGAACTTATCGAGCTCAGCCGGGCCGGCAAGGACTGGATTGCCCGCCTGGAGAGCCAAGAGCGGAGCCGCACCGGCATCAACTCCCTCAAGGTGCGGTACAACAAGGTGTTCGGCTACTATCTGGAGGTGTCCCGGTCCAACTTGCACCTGGTGCCGCCGGATTACCTCCGCAAGCAAACCCTGGTCAATGCCGAACGCTTCATCACCGGCGACTTGAAGGAATATGAATCCCGGGTCCTCGGGGCCGAGGACGCCCGCCTGAAACGAGAAGTGGAGCTGTTTCAAGACTTAAGAAGAAATCTGGGGCAACAGGCCCCCCGCCTCAAGAAGGTGGCCCAGGCCTTAGGGAGGTTGGATGTCCTGGCAGCCCTGGCTGAGGTAGCGGCGACCCAGCAGTATTGTCGGCCCCAGGTGGTGAGCGAGCCGGTGCTTAAGATCACTCAGGGGCGCCACCCGGTCATCGAACGCCATCTCCCCCCCGGCAGTTTCGTCCCCAACGACATTTCGCTTAATGAGCAGTCCCAGGTGCTCATTGTCACCGGGCCCAATATGTCGGGCAAGTCCACCATCTTGAGGCAGGTGGCCTTGACCGTGCTCCTGGCCCATCTGGGGAGCTTTGTGCCGGCCAGGGAAGCGGTGGTGGGCCTGACGGACCGCATCTTCACCCGGGTGGGGGCGGTGGACGACATCGGCCGGGGGCAGAGCACTTTTTTAGTGGAAATGCACGAAACCGCCCGCATCCTGCATCAGGCCACCCCCTTAAGCCTGGTGATCTTAGATGAGATCGGCCGGGGCACCAGCACCTTTGACGGCCTGGCCCTGGCCTGGGCCGTGGCGGAAAACCTCCATGACCTTCAGGGGGTGGGGGTCAAGACCCTGTTTGCCACCCACTACCAGGAACTCACCGAACTTTCCCGGCTCAAAGCCAGGGTGCGCAATTTCCAGGTATTGGTGGCGCAATCCGGGGAAAACATTGTGTTTCTGCATCAATTGGCCCCCGGGGCCGCCTCGCAAAGCTACGGCATCCAGGTGGCCAGGCTCGCCGGGGTCCCCCAGGAGGTCATCGACCGGGCTCAGGAGGTGCTGGAGAACCTGGAGGCCGGCAGCCTGGACCCCATGGGCCTTCCCCGTCTGGCCCGCTCCCGGCGCCGCCCGGTTAAGGAGGCGCCCCAGATGACCCTGTTTGGGGGGGAGAAGGAGTGAGTTTTGGGGAAGGGGGCCAGGGGCTTCCACAGGCTGGAAGCCTGTGCCACTGGCCCCTGCCCCCATCCCCAATCCCCCACCCCCAATCCCTTAAGGGTTTTATTGGCTTGGAAAGTCGGGGCCGTCGGCCCCGACTTCTCTGGCAATCATATGTGGGGGGGGGGCTGTAGGGGCGGGGGTAAAACCCGCCCCTACGCTCCCCGGCCCTCCCCCCAGCCAAATTATGGTAGGGGCACGGCGGGCCGTGCCCCTTACCACTTTCGGCGTGTCTTAAACCCCTGGCCCGCAATTTTCCCCTTGACAAGAGGGCGATTTTTTACGAAAAAAACTCGAGAGCGGGAATAACTCAGCGGTAGAGTGCAACCTTGCCAAGGTTGAAGTCGCGGGTTCAAATCCCGTTTCCCGCTCCAGAGGCGGCATAGCCAAGAGGTAAGGCAGCGGTCTGCAAAACCGTTATTCACCGGTTCGAATCCGGTTGCCGCCTCCAGTTCTCCTTCCCTCACCCATTTTTTTCTTTACCTTGAGCCGGATTTTATTTATTATTTGGATTAATTAGCCC
>JAUXZG010000026.1 GCA_030694005.1 Desulfobaccales bacterium
GGCAGGGGTCTGCGACCCCTGGCCCCCTCCCCCAACTCCTCAATACCAATATAGCGACAGGCAAGCCGCGGCAGCTACTATCCAGAGGAGGTTGATCTTAAGGCCCAGGAGGGCAACCGCGGCGCCGGTGAACAGGGTCAGGTCTTTTAAGTCAATAAGGGCCGTGCGGCCCATCTGTACGGTCACCAGGGCCAGCATGCCCACCAGCGCGGCCAGGATGCCCTGAATGGCCGGGCGCATCAGCCTGGACTCTTTGACCCGGTGATACCAGGGGGATAAAAAGATAATCATCAAAATGGGAGGCAAAAAGACCGAGATGGTGGCCAGCAAGCCTCCTAAAAAACCTTTCATATGGTAGCCCACAAAGGTGGCCAGGATAATAATGGGTCCGGGGGTGACAAAGCCCAGGAGGATGCCGTCCAGGAACTGGCGGACGGTGAGCCACCCCAGCCGCTCCACCACCTCCCATTGCAGGATGGGGATCATCACATAGCCGCCGCCGAAACTGATGACCCCGATTTTGAGAAATATGAGGGCCATCTGCCCCCAAATAAGGTCCCAGCGATGAAGAACCCAGACTACCGCGGCTACGGCCAGCAGGGAGGCTGCGGCCTGGGTTAAGATCAAGCGGATCTCGGGTCTGGGGGCCCGGGAAGCTTCGCTGGGGTTGAAATGACCAGAAAAAGGTCTCCGCTCTATGGCCATCCTTAAGAATCCCGCGGTTAAGAAAACCAGAAAGTAATTGGCGTGGAGCCAGAGAGCTAGGAGGGCCAAGAAGGCGATCGCCAGATCCAACCACTGCCGCCCTATGGCTTGCCCCAAGCGCCACAGGGCCTGGAGCAACAGGGCGATGACCACGGCATTGAGGCCCCGGGAGACGGCTTTAACCCAGGCCAGCTCACCATAGCGGAAATAAAGAAATGACAGGCCCCACATGAGGAAAAAAGCCGGCAGGATAAAGGCGATGGCCGCTGCCAAGGCCCCGGCCGCGCCCCGCAGGCGGTATCCCACGTAAGTGGCCAACTGCACCACGGTGGCCCCGGGCGCCATCTGGCACAGGGCCAGGCCGTCCAGGAATTCCGTCTGACTCAGCCAGGCTTTCTCTATCACCACCCGCCGCCGGATGGGTTCCACCATGGCCAGGCCGCCGTAAGCCGTGACCCCCAGATGCAGGAATAAACGAGCGATGTCCCTTAAAGGTAAGCTAGGCATGGGAGTGGCTTAGGAGTTTGGTAAGAAATTTTTGAGAAAGAAAAGCCTAAGGACGTTTGGGTAAGCGACACCTCTCCTCACCCGTATAATTGGCCCGGGGAAGGCGGGGGTTCCGGCCCCGCCTTCCCCGGGCCTAACTTAAGGGATTGGGGGTGGGAGTTTGGGGGAGTTTTTGTAAGGGTAAGTGGGTCTGCGCCCCTTAGCCCTCTCCCCCGCCCATCACTCACCCTGATAATTAAGAAACACGCCAGTAATCGTCTTCCAGGCGCACGATATCGTCTTCATCCAGGTAAGTTCCGGTCTGAATCTCGATGAGGCGCAAGGACTCCGGGCCGGGGTTTTCCAGGCGGTGTGGGGTTTTCGGGGGTATATACACGCTCTGGTTGGTGGCCACCGGTTTAGTCTCTAGGCCGATGGTTACCCGGGCGGTCCCCTGAACCACCACCCAATGCTCGGCCCGATGTTGGTGTACCTGGTGGCTAAGTTTTTTCCCAGGTTCCACCACGATCTGCTTTACTTTGTAACCCGTCCCTTCGTCCATCACGGTGTAACACCCCCAGGGCCGCTCCACGGTGGGATGCTGTTCGGATTCCACCATTTCTTGCCGGTGCAACTCCGCCACCAGGTCCTTGACTTCCTGGACCCGGTCCCGCTGGCATACCAGGGTGGCGTCAGGGGTATCTACCACTATGGTCCCCTCCAAACCGATGGTGGCCACCAGACGGTCCTGGGCGTAAATGATGCAGTCCCGGCTGCCCCGGTCCAAGGCCCGCCCTAAGATGACATTCCCCCGGGCATCCCTGGGGAAGATATCAGGCAGCGCCCCCCAGGTGCCCACATCGTTCCAGCCCATCTCCACCGGCACTACCGCGACATTTGCGGCCTTTTCCAGGATGCCGTGATCCAGAGAAATGCTGGGGAGGTTTTTGTAGACCTCTTCCAGGGGGAGGCAGCTCTCTTCTGTTAGCAACCGGCCCAGTCCCTGGTAGAGTTCCGGCAGGTGGCGGCGAAAGGCTTCCAGGAGAACCTGCCGGCGAAACAAAAAGATGCCGCTGTTCCAATAATATCCGCCTTCCTTAAGGAAGGCCTGGGCCTGGAGCAGGGCGGGCTTTTCCATAAATCTTTCAGACCGGTACACCGCCCCCTCCTCATCCAGGGGCGCTCCCTGTTTGATATAACCATAGCCGGTCTCCGGGCGGGTGGGGGGAATTCCGAAAGTCACCAGGTAACCCTTTTGAGCCCAGGCTGCCCCTCGGTTCAGGGCGGCCAGCAGACTTTCCTGGTCCCGGATGAAATGGTCGGCCGGAAATACCGCCATGAGGCAGTCTCCGGCTTCTTTTCCCAGCAAGACCGCGGCCAGCCCCACCGCCGCGGCGGTGTTACGCCCCTGGGGTTCCAGCCAGAGCTGAATGTCTTCCCATCCCTTATGATACAGTTGCAGGCGGATAACCTCGGCCTGGGAAGCATTGGTCACAATCGCCATTCGCCCCGCCGGGATCAGCGGCAAGAGGCGCTCAATGGTGGCTTGCAGCATGGACTCGGAGCCCAACAGGCGCAGGACCTGTTTGGGATATTGGGAGCGGCTTAAGGGCCAGAACCTGGTCCCCAAACCTCCGGCCAGAATGACCCCGAAGATGGGAACCCCTTTTTCCTCAGTCATGCTTTCTCCGCTTGCCGGTCAGGTTCCGGCTTAAGCAACTTTGCTCCATTTATAACGCATTGCCCTAATCTCTGTCAAATGGCCCCAGTTTGGAACTTGGCCGTTAAATAATCTTTCCATATCCAACAGAATATGGCAAAAATCAAGCAAGCAAGGGAGAGTGGGCCAATGCGGCCTTAACCTCTTTTTCCCAAAATCCCCAACTTCAAGCCATGCTGATTTTAGGTATAGAAACTTCCTGCGATGAAACCGCCGCGGCGGTGGTGGCGGATGGCCGCAGGATTCTCGCCAATGTGGTGGCCACCCAGTTCGAGCTGCATGCCCAATACGGCGGGGTGGTGCCGGAGTTGGCGGCCCGGCGCCATCTGGAGAGTATCCTGCCGGTCATCCAGGCGGCTCTGGACCAGGCCGGGGTGACCTTAAAGGATATTGACGGGTTCGCCGTAACCCAGCGCCCGGGCCTCATCGGCGCCCTGGTCATCGGTATGGCGGTGGCCAAAGCCCTGGCCTTCACCTTAGGACGGCCTCTGGTGGGAGTGCATCACCTGCAGGCCCACATCCTGGCGGCGTTTTTGACTGATTCGCCGCCCCCCGCTTTCCCTTTCGTGGCCCTGGTGGTTTCCGGCGGCCACACCAATCTCTACCAGGTGCGCAGCTTTATGGACATGGACCTGTTGGGACGCAGCCGGGATGACGCCGCGGGCGAAGCCTTTGATAAAGTAGCCAAACTCATGGGCCTGGGGTATCCCGGCGGCGCGGCCCTAGAGGCTCTGGCCGTCCGGGGCAACCCCGGGGCCTTTCCCTTCCCCCGCCCCCGCATCCCGGAAGAACCCCTCACCTTCTCCTTCAGCGGCCTCAAGACCGCGGTGGCCTACCAGCTCAAAAAACAACCGGAAATATTGCAAGATGCCGCGGCCCGGGCCGACCTGGCCGCCAGCTTCCAGGAGGCCGTGGTGGATTCCCTGGTCAGCCGGGCCCTACTGGCGCTGAAGCTGACCCAAAACCAGCGCCTGGCTTTGTCCGGCGGGGTGGCGGCCAACAGCCGCCTGCGCCAGGTTTTGTTGGCCCAGGCCCAGGCTGCCGGCCTAGAGCTCTTTTTGCCCCCTCCCTCCCTGTGCACCGACAACGCCGCCATGGTGGCCGCCCTGGGCTACCACCGCCTTATTGCTGGAGACCGCCTGGACCTGGCCGCGGACGTCTATTCCCGGGGATAAAAGTGTGGGGGAGGGGGCTAAGGGCCGGAGGCCCCCTTACCCTTACAAAAAACTCCCCCAATCCCCCACCCCCAATCCCTTAAGTTAGGGGCTGTGGCGGTCGGAGCCAAAGGCTCCGCCTGACACAGCACCTTTTGGTTATTAGAAATCGGGAAAAGGAAATAAGGTTTTCCAGATGAGCCTTATTGGGCTATAATTTTAACTCAATCGATAGCATAAGGAAAAAGGAGTAATTGGAGGCAGGGGACCTCCGGTCCTTTACCCCCAAGCCGCCTCCACATTAATTTATGCTTTCATGGCTGGGGAAAGCGGGGCTATTGGCCCCGCCTTCCCCAGCCAACTTACACGGGTTGGGAGGGGGTTTGGGGGAGGGCAGGGAGCTTAGCTCCCTGCCCTCCCCCAAAATTACCTTTCGTTACCGAAAGCTGGCAATGACTGAGCGACCCCTGGGTGAGCGTTTCGCGCTGTTGACTGACCTTTATCAGTTGACCATGGCGGCCTGTTATTTTGAGCAGGGGATGCATGACGAAGCCACCTTCAGCCTGTTCATCCGCAAATATCCCGCCAATCGGGGTTATTTCGTGGCCGCGGGCTTAGAGGAAGCCCTGCGGTATCTGGAAACCTTCCGGTTTACCGACGATGACCTGGCCTATCTAAAGTCCACCGGTCTGTTCAAGGCCAAGTTCCTGGATTACCTGAAAGGGGTCAGGTTTACCGGCGACGTTTTCGCCTTGCCGGAAGGCAGCATTTTCTTCAAGGACGAACCCGTCCTGGAGGTGAGCGGCCCCATCCTTGAGGCCCAATTGGTGGAAACCTTTATCATTAATGCTGTCAGCCTCCAAACCCTCATCGCCACCAAGGCCTCCCGCTCCACCTATGCGGCTCAGGGCCGGCCCCTGATAGATTTTTCCCTGCGCCGTACCCAGGGGACGGATGCCGGCCTGAAAGTGGCCCGGGCCAGTTACCTGGCCGGCTTCATCGGCACCAGCAATGTCCTGGGGGGGAAAATTTACGGCCTCCCCATCTTCGGCACCATGGCGCATTCCTTCATCACCAGTTTTGCTCACGAAATCGAGGCCTTCCGGATTTTTTCCCGGGTCTTCCCCCAGACCGCCACCCTGCTCATTGACACCTATGACAATATTCACGGGCTCAAAAACGCCATTAAGGTGGCCCGGGAAATGGCCGCCCGGGGGGACCGTCTGCGGTTCGTGCGCCTGGACAGCGGCGACATCGCCGCCATCAGCAAAGAAGTGCGCCACTTACTTAGGGAGGAAGGCTTGGAGGAGGTCCGTATCCTGGCCAGCGGCGGCTTTGATGAATTTAAAATTGCCCAGGTCTTGACAGACGGTGGCGAGGTGGACAGTTTTGCCGTGGGCACCAAGATGGGGGTGTCCGCGGATGCCCCTTATTTCGACTGCGCCTATAAACTGGTGAAATATGGAGACCGGCCGGTGATGAAACTCTCCACCGGCAAGGTTACTTTGGTGGATAAAAAGCAAATTTACCGTTTCTACGACGAGCGGGGGAATTTTGGGTGCGATACCATCGCCCGGCGGGACGAAGCGCTGCCCGGCGGCGCCCCTCTTTTGAAGCCGGTGATGCAGGGGGGGCGCCTCACCAGGCCGTTACCTGAACTCGAGGCGTGCCGCCAGCATTTTCTGTCCCAATTTGCCCGACTCCCCGAAGTATATAAAACCCTTAAGGACCCAGCCCTTTACCCCGTGGACTTAAGCCCCGGCCTTAAAGACCTCCAGGTACGGGTGGAACAGGACATTCATCAACGCGAATTGGGAGAAAGCTGATCTGACATGGGACTCACCGAATCTATTTGTTATTACAACACCATCTTTATCAATCAGTGCAGCTATATCGGCGTTTTTGTCTTGATGGCCCTGGAAAGCATGATCGCGCCGGTGCCCAGTGAGCTGGTCATGCCCTTTGCCGGCTTTCTCATCTTTACCGGCCATTTTAACCCTCTGGCGGTGATGGTGGCCAGCAGCCTAGGGTCCATTTGCGGCTCCTTGCTGTCCTATGGCATGGGGATGTTGGGGGAACCGGTGGTGCTGCGCTACGGCCGCTACCTCCTGCTGAATCCCCACCACCTGGAGTGGACCAAAAACTTCTTCGCCCGTCACGGCGGCAAGACCATCTTTATCTGCCGCTTTATTCCGGTGGTGCGCCATCTAATCTCTATCCCGGCCGGCATGGCCCGCATGCGCCTGCTCCCCTTCATCATTTACACCTTGGTGGGAGCCACCCTGTGGAACGGCTTTCTCACCTACCTGGGGGTGCGCCTCAAGGAGAACTGGCGCCTGATCCAGAAATATACCCATATCCTGGACGTACTGGTGATTTTGGCCCTGGTGGCCGTCATGGCCTACTTTGTCTGGAAAGTGGCCTTGAGGCCCAAAGCGGCTTCACCCCACCAGGATAAATAGTTAAAGCATCCTTAGACCCGAACCGATTAGGCTACTGACCGGCAATCTTAAGACCATTCTTCCAGGCCGACGGCCCAGCTGGGGAAACCACCGGCCCGTCGGATAACGCTTAACCCCGCTAGTTATAAATTAATTTTTTACTCAAAAGGGTTGCCGCCATGACTACCAGAACTCGCGTATGGCTCTTTCTGTTGGCCGGGGTCTTATTAGGTTTAGCGTCTTTTTTTATTTTTCAATATTTAAAGCCAGTTAGCGAAAAAGCGGTCGCCCGGGATGTCAAGAAAGACCTTATCTTCGCCAGATATGACTTTCGCCCCTCAAAATATTCCCCCAACTTATCTGAATATCAAATAAATCTCCTGGAATTAACTAATCTCCGCCATTTCGAAAAAGCTGCCCGACACCCATTTTCTATCCCCCAACGCCAGGCCCTTCAAGAAAAGCATTTCTTCATTGCCATGAACCTGGATAAGTTCTATTCCCAGGACCCCAATGAGGTCGACCGCCGCCACGATGATTGGACGTATTTATACAGACTGATCGGCGGCCCCGAGGCTCCCCAGGAACGGCGGCCGGAGAATGCGGTCTTTATTACCACGGATTTTTTACTGCACGTTTACCACCGGCTTTTGGAAAAAGAATTCGAATTTACCGAGCAGCGGGTCTTTTATCCCAAGCTGAAGAAGCTCAGCGACACCCTGCTTGATTATTCCCTAAAAGAATATAACCGCGCCCCTAGCGAGGAGCAGAAAGACAGCTTTAAGCGCTTGATCGCTTATTTTGCGGTGCCTGCCGTTATCCTGGATGCCGCTTTTAATTATTATGACAAGGAGAAAATCGCAGATGATAAGGCGGATGCGCAGCCAGCCATTTTCGACAACTTAGAGAGGCTAAAGGGAAAAATTCCGGCTGATGCTTATGCCATGGCCAGGCAAGAATTGGCTCTGGTGCTAGCCGCGCAGCAGGTGGCCACTTCTCCTCTTTTAGGTAAGTATCAACAAGAGCAAGGTCTGACCCTGCCCGAGGATTACACGCAATTCGGCCCCCGCAGCCACTATAATAAGAACCCCATCTTGAGGACCTATTTCAGGGCCATGATGTGGTACGGCCGCGTGAATTTTCTTTTGAGCAGCCCGCAACTCACCCGGGACGCGGTAAATATGACGCTGCTTCTGGAAAAGGCCAATTTGCTTCAGGATTGGGAAGATATTTACCTGGCCACCACCTTTTTTGTAGGCGAAAGCGACGATTTGGGATTCTATGAGTATCGTCAGGCACTCAAAGAACTGGCCCAGGATGATAAGGCTAAAGAAATTGATGATAAGCTTATCACCAGGTTACAGAAGACTCTAAAAAACTACCGAAATCCCCGCATACTCTCTTCCGCCGCCATCGGTGAAAAGGTATTTGATCTTACCAAAGAAGAATTACAGGTCAAAACTAAAGGTTTCCGTTTCATGGGGCAAAGATTCACTCCGGATGCCTTTATCTTCGCTTATCTCACTCAGGGACAGGAGCAGCCCGACTCCAAAACCGGAGAAAGATTGCCCAGCCGGCCCACCGCCTTAATGGTGATGTCTATCCTGGGGAGCAAGACGGCGGACCCGTTGCTGGCCGCCTGGATTGACAAAAATGCGCCGGGCTCCCGCACCGTCTTAAAAAACCGGATGGCCGAGTTAGAGAAATATTTTCGTAATCTCCCTTCAGAGGATTGGTCCCAGAATATTTACTGGGGGTGGCTCTATACCCTCCAGGCCCTGTTCACCGAGGGCAAAGACAAAACTGGCTACCCCATGTTTATGAAAGCCGGCGATTGGGACCGGAAAAATCTCCAGGGTGCCTTGGGCTCCTGGACTGAACTCAAGCACGACACCCTGCTTTACGCCAAACAGGTTTACGCCGAAATGGGCAACGGCGAAGAAAAAAAGCGGATACCCCCAGTCCCCAAGGGTTATGTGGAACCGAACCTCGATTTCTTTGACCGCTTTATCCCTTTGATCAAGATGACCAAAGAGGGTCTGGAACAAAGAAGGCTGCTGGATAATCTGTTTATAGACCGCCACAGCCAATTTCTGGACACGGTGGAATTTTTTAAACAGATGGCCCTAGCCCAGTTACAAAACGACCAGATTTCTGAGGCGGATTTTGAAAGATTGCGCCTGGCGGCCGGAAATTTGGGGTGGGTCTTATCTCCCCTGCCCGGCGAGGAGGGCACGGAAAATTACGCCCGGGCGGCCCTGATCGCCGACGTCCACACCGACCTCACCAAACAAGAGATTCTTTATGAGGCCGTGGGTATTCCCAATTATATTTATGTGGCCGTCAAAGACCAAAATGGCGCCAGGTTGACCAAAGGGCTGGTATATTCCCACTATGAATTTGGCGGACCCCTGGGAGAAAGATTGACCGACGAAAAATGGCGGGAGTGGAATTATACCGCGAATAAAAATAACCTACCCCCCATGGCTGACTGGGCTAAGTCTTTGATAAAATAGATGATCTTGAATAACTTAAGGTCATTTCTCCTTAAAAACAAATCCTCCCTCCTGCTGGCCCTCTTGGTTATCATTAATGCCTCTGGTTATTTTCCTTCCAGGGTCCTGGGAGATCAGAAGCCGCAACCTGTTCGCCACCAGAGCGACCCGCCGGAGATCTTTCTAGAGAGTTTTTTCCGAAATAAAGAAGTTTACGCGGAGGCCTTCGCCAAGGTTAAAGACCTTAAGAAAACCAAGATCAAGGCGGGCATCGTCTGCCACCATTTCCTCGCCAAGGATCTGATGGCCGAATTTTTTGCCGGGATTGCCGCAACAGACATAAGGCGCGTTATTTTGGTGGGTCCGGATCATTTTAGAATTGATGCCCCCCAGCAACACACCTTTTTCACCAGTGCGCGGCCCTGGCGGACGCCTTTCGGCCCGCTGGAGCCCGATAGAGAACTCATTCAAGAGCTTATTAACCTGGCGGGAGCGGTCCCAAATGATAGAATTTTCATGCGGGAACACTCCATTTATCTTTTAGTGCCCTTTATCAAAAAGGCCCTGCCTGACGCCCAGATCGTCCCGATAATTCTCCGCCCTGAGGCTGACTATGGCAAATTTCTTAAATTAGGCAGGACGCTGCGGCAACTAAGCCCAACCGGCGCCATCATGATCGTCAGCAGCGATTTCGCCCATGAGGTGAATCAAAAGACGGCCCGCCGCCTCGATCAGAAAAGCATCTTAAGCCTAAGAAACCTCAATGAAAACAATATCTCCCAGATAACTTGTGACTGCCGCCCGGGCCTGGCCACCCTGCTGGGTTTCCTGGGAAAACCGCAGCAAAAGTTTTTACTGTTAAGCAATAAAACTTCTCTGGACCTTGGCAGTGATACCCCAAACAACTTGACCAGTTATGTAACCGCTTATTATCTGGAGGAGGAGAATCGCGAGATCAGCCTGCTTTTCCTCGGAGATCTAATGTTTGATCGGGAGATTAGAAAAATAGCCGAGAGAAAAGGAAACGATTTTATCTTAAGAGAAATGAAGAGTTATCTTTTAGAAAATGATCTGGTCATTGCTAACCTGGAGGGCCCCATCACTGATAAACCTTCGGTCAGTTTGACCAGCAAGCGAGGGGAAAAAAATAATTATATTTTTACTTTCCCCAAAACGCTCCCAAGGACCCTAAAAAAGTACAATATAACCCTGGTGAACCTGGGCAACAATCATCTGGGGGATTTTGGCAAAGAAGGGATAAGGCAAACCAAAAAATACCTATCTGCTTCAAAGATAACTTATTTTGGCGACCCCGAAAGCGACACGGACAGGTTTGTAATTAAAAATATCGCCGGGGTAAAAATCGGCCTGGTAAACTATAACCAGTTTCACCGGCTGGGGGTGGAAAATACCCTGAAGGATATAACCAGCGTTAAAAAACGGGCAGATCTGGTCATTATCTATGCTCACTGGGGCAGTGAATATGACCGACACCCCGGCGACCGCACCCGCCGGCTGGCTCATAAATTTATTGACCACGGGGCGGACTTAATCATCGGTTCCCATCCCCATATGCTCCAGGGTAAAGAAGAATATCAAGGTAAAATGATTTACTATTCCTTGGGTAATTTTATCTTTGATCAATATTTTAAAAACGATACCTGTCAAGGCCTGGCCGTTAGAGTAAAAATCAACCCCGCCAATCTCCACCTGGAGTTGGCCGAAATCCCTCTTTCCTTAGAAAGCAGCGGACAAACCAAGATTAACCCAAATACCCCTTAATACCATGAAGAAGAACCGGCCAAAGCCTGAAAGGATATCCAAGAGCTCTTTGGGAGAGGGGATAAAGGAGAGGGTCGGGTCCTCAGGTCCCTGGCCGTCCTCCCCCCAAAACGCGGACCCGGCCATCATCAACCCGGCCCCTGAGGCAGGAGAGGCGCCGGTCAACCCCCGGGTGATCCTCACCTTTGCACGACCCGACTACCACCTTCTGTGCCGTCTGGCCCAGGCCAGCGCGCCGCCGCGCTATATCTGGGATTGCGCCGTCCGGGAGGGACTTTGGGAGGACCGGCCGGTAACCATCGTGGCCCCCACGGTGGGGGCCCCCTATGCGGTGATGGTGCTGGAGAAGCTCATCGCCTTGGGGGCACGCCTGGTGTTGGCCTTGGGGTGGTGCGGTTCCCTGCAATCCCAGGTGGGCGTCGGCACCCTGATCCTGCCCACCCGCGCCATTAAAGGCGATGGCACCTCAAAACATTATCCCACCGGTAAAGGCGACCCTCGCCCTGACCCTGATTTGTGCGGTTTACTTAAGCGCCGCCTGGAGGCCGCCGACGCCGTCTGGCGTTTTGGCCCCATCTGGACCACGGACGCCTTCTACCGGGAAACTATAAGCCAGGTGCGGTATTACCAGGCCCAAGGCGTCCTGGGGGTTGACCTGGAACTGGCCGCGCTTTTCAGCGTGGGGCAATACCGCCGGGTGCCGGTGGCCGGCCTGCTGGTGGTCTCCGACGAGCTGGCCACCTTAAGCTGGCGTCCCGGCTACCGCTCCAGCCGTTTCCGTCAGGCCCGGGATCTGGCAGCCCGCCTGACGCTGGAGGCCGCGGCCCAAGGGGAAGCAGATAATGTTTAACGGTTCGCTCTTGGCGTTGGATGTGGGGGGCGGCACCCAGGACCTGGTCATCTGGGAAGCAAGCCAGACCATAGAGAATGCGGTAAAGATGGTGCTGCCGGCTCCCACCCAAATATTGGCCCGCCGTCTCCGGCGGCTAACGGCCCAGGGCCAGCCGGTTTTTCTTACCGGCCGCCTGATGGGTGGCGGCGCCATAAACCAGGCAGTGCGGGGTCATCTAGCCCGGGGACTGCCTGTTTATGCTTCTCCCCAGGCCGCATTTACTTTCAGCGACCGCCTGAAGCAGGTGCAGCAATGGGGAGTGGTCCTCACGGAGACGGCTCCGCCTGAAGCGGTGACCCTTTCTCTGGGGGATGTGGATTCGGAAGGCTTGCGCACCTTACTAAAATCCTTTGAGGTCCCCTTTCCCAGCCATTTTGCCGTGGCGGTGCAAGACCATGGTTTCCACCCCCAGGAGAGCAATCGCCGCGGCCGCTTTAGGTATTGGGAAGATTTTCTAAACCGCCAGGGGCGGCTTCAAGACCTGGCCTTTCGTGAGCCTCCTCGTCAGTTCACCCGCATGTTAGCCGTAGCCGAGGTCCTGCCTGGCGTTTTGCTCATGGACACCTGCGCCGCCGGGGTCCGGGGCGCGCTGCTGGACCCCCAGGCGCGCCCCCGCCAGGAGGAAGGCCTCATGGTGGTGAACCTGGGCAATGCCCACACCTTTGCGGCCTTAGTAAAGGGCGACCGGCTGTGGGGTATTTTTGAACATCACACCGGCCTTCTCGATCAAACCAAACTATTTTCCCACCTGGCCAGGTTTCAGACCGGGGACCTCACCAATGACGAGGTCTTTGCCGATAATGGGCATGGCTGCGCCTATGCCCCGGGGTATCCCCCGAAACGGCCCTTTATTTTTACGGTAATTACCGGACCCCGACGGCGGCTGGCCCAGGGCTGGCCCGGGGTTTTTGCCTCGCCCTTTGGGGATATGATGCTCACCGGCTGTTTCGGCTTGGTGGCAGCTTTTTTAGAAATGGAAAAGATTTCGGTTAAAATAGAAGAAGCTTTGTGATAAAAATAAATACGTTAAAAATCAGCTCCTGCGGCCCCTAATGCTCTCTTCAAAAAGATAGTCCGACAACCTCGCGACTTTAAGGAGGCCCGGTTAATTACATGGAAATCAGGTTTTGGGGCACCAGGGGATCGATCCCGGCGCCCGGCTCCTCTACCCTGAAGTTCGGTGGTAATACCACCTGTGTGGAAGTGACCCTGGCCTCCGGTCGCCGGGTAGTGATTGACGGAGGCACCGGCTTTCGCCTCTTGGGCGAAAAGCTCAAGGGTAGCGGCTCCCCCTGCCGGTTTCATCTGCTCCTCACCCACGGCCACTGGGACCATCTTTTGGGCATCCCCTTTTTCGCTCCCATTTATCAGAAGGATACGGAAATCTTGGTGGACGGCTGGCCCCCGGCTTTTCAGGCCATGACCCGGGTTTTCGACAGCCACATGGGCGACGGCTTTTTCCCGGTGGCCTTCGACCAGCTCAAGGGCAGCATCGACTACCTCAATCGCCTGGCTCATGGGGCTCTGGAACTGGACGGCACCGTGATTGATGCCGTCCGTCTTAATCATCCCCAAGGGGGACTGGGGTTCCGTTTTCGGGAAGGCAACTACACCATGGTCTTCCTTACGGACAACGAGCTGGGGGCGGCCCAAGGAAGTCGTTTTGATGATTTTGTCGAATTTGCCGCCGGCTGTGACCTCTTGATTCACGATGCCCAGTACATCCCGGCTGATTTTCCGGAGCGCCGGGGCTGGGGCCATTCCTCTTATGACGAAGTGGTAACCTTGGCCCAGAAGGCTGGAGCCAAAAGTGTGCTCCTCACCCATCACGACCCCGGCCGCACCGACGCCCAGGTGAGGCAGATCGTGGAACAGGCCCAGAACCTGGCCGCCCACCATAACCGGATTGTTAAGCTAGACGCCGCCCGGGAAGGAGCCGTTTTTCGGCTGGCGAATAAGTGAGTTGGGAGGCGCCCCGAACTCAAATGAGCCAAGGCAGGGCTACGATGAGCCCTGCCTTTTTATTTATCAGGTTGGCCCTCGGAAGGAATTGGCCTCCTTTGTCGCTAGGGCCAACGCCTCGAGACTTTGTGGTTTCTCGGGAACTTTTCAGTTACCTGTGAGATTGCCGCCGTCCAGGATTCCTGGAGGGCCAAGAGGAGTCGGGTACATGGATTGGAAAGTCTTTTGGGTTACCTTCGGCACCATCTTTTTGGCAGAGATGGGGGACAAAACGCAACTTGCGGCCTTAACCATGACTGCGGAGACACGAGTGCCTCTGGCAGTGTTTACCGGAGCCTGCGCCGCCCTCTGTCTGGCCACCTTTCTGGGGGTGATGGTGGGCAACTTTCTGTCCCACTTAGTCCCGGAGACGCTGCTGCGGAAGGCCGCGGGCGGCGCCTTCATCATCATCGGTGGCCTTATCTTGCTGGGAAAGTGGTGAGGGGGGAGGAGGGTCAGGGGCCTGAGCCCTCAGCCCGCTGCCAACCCCCCTCCCCACCCGCATAAATATAAAGGGTAAGCCTGGGCCTTAAGCCCAGGCTTACCCTTTTTTTTGCCCCTTAATACCATGTCGCAATCAAAGGGAATTGTAGGGGCGTGATTTATCACGCCCGCCTTGAGGGCGCAATAAATTGTGCCCCTACGAAAATACCTTATTGATTGCACCTTGGTATGAGGGGAGGCCAAGGAACCTTTATAAAAAAAGCCCCGGCCCTCCCCCCTTTACATTTTTAGCCCGAGGGTGCTGCAGTTCTTGAAAATTGTTCGGAAATGCCTTAAAGTTATAGCAAAAGCAAATTTAAAGTTTTTCCTGAAGATTTTGTCATAATGGCAGTTTTACCGATCC
>JAUXZG010000029.1 GCA_030694005.1 Desulfobaccales bacterium
GGGAGGGGGCAGGGGGCGTCGGCCCCTGCCCCCTCCCCCAAATACGCACTCAATCGAGGTCAAGCATGGCGAAGGTTGTGAAGTTGGTGCCCCCGCTGGTGGATGCGGATGTGGTGCAGTTGGAGATCGGCGACAAAGTGTTGGTCAGCGGGGTGATCTATACGGCCCGGGATGTGGCCCACAAGCGTCTTTTAGAGATGTTGGCCGCCGGGCAAAAGTTGCCCGTGGACTTGAAGGGGCAGATCCTTTATTATGTAGGGCCATCTCCGGCCCGGCCAGGGAAGGTCATCGGCGCCGCGGGCCCCACCACCAGCTATCGCATGGACTCCTATGCCCCCACCTTGATAAAAATGGGGTTGAAGGCTATGATTGGCAAGGGCAAACGTTCCCCGGAAGTCATCGCCGCCATGCAAAAGTTTAAGGCGGTTTACCTGGGGGCTACTGGAGGCGCCGGGGCGCTCATCTCTCAATGTATTAAAGACGCTAAAGTGGTGGCCTTTCCAGAGCTGGGTCCGGAAGCCGTGCATCGCCTGGTGGTGGAAGACCTCCCCACCATAGTCATCAATGACTGCCAGGGGCGGGACCTCTATGAAGTAGGAGTAAAACAGTACCGGCGCCAAGCCTCACCATAATACTTAACCTACAAGGGGGGAACCGGGAATGCCTGTGGGTCCCGGTCCAAAGGCAAAGAAAGTGGACTTCCCGCCGGACCTGGCGAAGATCGCCACCCGGGTCAAGGAAAAACGGCAGGCCTTTAAGGAGTATAAATTCGGACCCCTTAAAGATGACGCCTTAAAGACCTTCTTTGACCTGGCCCAGGAATACGAAGCCCTGGAAAACTTCTACCGGGTGTCGGTGAGCGTCATCAAGGAGTTCTTTAAGCTGGACTCCCGGCTTTATCTTCTTTGCCAGGACGGCAGCCTGGAGTTGGTGTGCGACAGCCTAAAGGGGTGCTACCCCTCCAAAACCCCGGCCTTGCCCCACATCAACCTGGCCAGCCAGGCCTACGGGGCCGAGGATTCCTGGGTGATTCCCATCCGGGGCAACTTGCTGTTGGTGGATCAACTGCCCTTTTACGCCAAGGACCAGGTAATCGGGATGCTGGAGTTATTTCCGGGCGAGCAGTTGTCGGAGAAGGATCGCTTTTTCTTTGAGAAATACGCCAACCGTCTGGGGTACAACCTCCATATCAAGATCATCGCCTGGCAGAACATCCACCGGATCCGCTTCATCAACAGCCTGGTGGCCGATATCGAGCACAACGTCATCATTCCCAATATCAGTCTGAGCCTTTATCTGCGCCATTTACACCAGAAAATTAACGCCTTGAAAGAATTGCAGTGTCTGTGTGAATTCAAAGACCAGGAAGGCCGGGAATGTCCCGAGCTGAAGGCCGCGCAGGACCGCTTCCGGAGCCTGGTTTCGGAAATGGAAGCCGATTATCAGACCCTGGAGCAGCATTATAAAGGGGTCAGCCTCTTTATCGAGTCTTTGTTCCGGGCGTCCCATTTCCAGAAAGGGCACCTGGTGCTCAGGCGGCGAAGCTGCCGGGTAATGAGCGAAATCATCCAGCCGCAGTTGGAATTATTTTTGCCGAAACTAAGTGAACGCAATATCGAGATCGATGTGGCCATGGGGGTGATGCCCGACGAGGACCTGCCCCTGTCCGTGGACAAGGGCCTCATGGCCCAGGTGTACGCCAACCTCTTTTCCAATGCGGTGAAATATACCCGGCGCAACCTGCAAGGGCACAAATACCTGGCCTACGGCCGGGACCTCCTGAAAGACTACTTCGGCCCGGGCAAGGCCGGGGTCAAGTTCAATGTCTTTACCACTGGGCCCCATATTCCTCCAGAGGACGTGCCCCATATCTTTGAAGAAGGTTACCGGGGCAGCAACGTGGCGGGGGAAGTGGGTACCGGACGGGGCCTCTATTTTGTCCGCAACGTGATCGAGACCCATGGGGGTGAGGTGGGCTATGAGCCCACCCGCGGCGGCAATAATTTTTATTTTGTCCTGCCTCTAGTGGCGGTGCCGGAACGACCTCTGGAGGCACAACTGGGAGCAATGTCTTGATGTCGGGGTGCCCGTGACCATCCGCTTTCTGGCTCAGGAACTATACCGGCTCACCCAAAAGGTGGAAGGCCTGGAGGCGGGCGTGAGGGCCTTAGAGGAAGGGGGCTCTCCTGCAGAGCGGGCTCGCCTGGAAGGAGAGCTTTTCAGGGCCAAAAAAGAGCTGGAACACTGCCGGAGCGTGCTGGAAGCTAAGAAGGAAAAGCCGCTGGTTTAGGGGGTGAAGGTTGGGGGGAGGGCCAGGGATGTAGAGCCAGCGCCCTCGCCGGCTCATGAACCGCCGGGGGCGGCGGTTCTACACCCCCCTCCCAACCCGTGTAAGTGGCCGATGAAGGCTGGGCCGTTGGCCCCACCTCCATCGGCCATAACTTTTGGGTTTTGGGGTGGGGGATTGGGGGAGGGGGTAAGGGGCTGTGCCCCTTAGCTCCCTCCCCCAAATTACTCTTGGGTCAACCGGGCCAGTTCCTGTTTGAAGTGCTCATTGGCCAGGTTGATTATAACTTCCCGGGGGGCCAGGTCCTGGGTGAGGGCCTCCAAAGTGGCGGAGCTCACCTTGCCTTCTGTCACCACCTCTTCGCCGGCCTGGGCCACCGCGGCCAGCACCTTTGCCGCCTGGGGCACAATTTGCGGGTGCTCAATGGGCAGAAACTCGGAGGAGTGGCGGTAGATCTCCGCCACCAACCGGGACCCAAAGATCATGCGCATATTGAGGGACAAGGCCTTAAAATTGTCCTGTTCCGGAAAGCCGCAGACGCTCAAGGCCACCACCTGGGGGACCTTTCCGAACCGGCTAGGGTGGTCGGTGCGGTCGCCTTGTTTCTCAAAAAAAGGCTGACTCATGGGCAGGGTGCGTTCGATGAAGGTCTTCAGCCGGGCGTTCATATTGTAGTAATACAGCGGCGTGGCCAACACCACCAGGTCGGCCTCCAATAACCGGTCAAATAACTCCCCGGTCATATCATCCTGCTGGATACATCGCCCCGGGGTTTTCAGCCAACAGGCGAAGCACCCGAGGCAATTGCGGACCCGATAATTCCTTAAATAAATGGTCTCGGCCACCGCCCCGGCCCGAGCGGCGCCGTCCAAGAATTTTTGCAACACCAACTCGGTTTTGCTGGTCTGCTGGTCCCGAGGACTGCTGTTAAAAGCCACGACACGCATTAAGACCTCCTGAGGGTTTGGGGTGTGAGATTTTGGGGGAGGGGGCCAGGGGTCGCAGACCCCTGCC
>JAUXZG010000039.1 GCA_030694005.1 Desulfobaccales bacterium
GGCAGGGACCTCAGGTCCCTGGCCCTCCCCCCACACTCATCTCACTTTCCCTCCAGAGCCTTAAGGCGGGCCAGGGCTTTTTGGAGCAGGTCCGCGTCCCCGGTGGGGTTTCCCATCCTCAGAAATTCGCGGTACGCGGCCAGGGCCTCCGGTTTCTTGCCCAGCTTATCCAGGGCCTGCGCTTTGGTGTAATAGGCCCGGGCGAAGTTGGGGTTTATCTCCAGGACCTCCTCGGCGTCTTCTAAGGCCAGCTCCGCCTCTCCCAAATTTAGATAAGCCACTCCCCGGTTATGCAAAATTTCCGGGGCGTGGGGGCGAATTTTCAGGGCCTTTTGATAGTTGTTAAGCGCGTCTTGGGATTTACTCATATCCAGGTAGGCATTACCCCGGTTATAATAGATCTGCCAGTCCTTGGGGGCATATTTCAGGGCCTGGGTGTAGTCTTGGAGGGCCTGGTCGTAAAGACCCTGGCGGCTGTAAGCCAGGGCCCGGTTGTAGTAGGCCTCCGTGGCCTGGGGGTCTATCTCAATGGCCTGGTCCAGGTCCGTCACCGCGTCCACATACTGCTCCAGCCTCAGATGGGCGATGCCTCGGTTGATATAGGCCTCCGTCATCTCCGGGTCCAGGTTCAAGGCCTCGGTAAATTTTTCGACTGCCCCTGAGGGATTTCCCTGGGACAGGGCAGCCACGCCCTGGGAGAAATGCTCCTTAGCCGCCTCGCCGCTGGGCGCGGCGGCAGAAAGGCCAGGAAACATGGCAGCCAACCACAAAGAGGCAAACAGGATAACCAACGGGTTTTTTCTCATCGTCCTTTAAGCTCCGTTTCCTGTCCAAATAAATGCAGGGTGGGCAGTGCCCACCATTAATCTATGGGGCAAACAAGCAAGGTGGGCGGTGCCCACCCTACATAGTTTATGGTGTTTCTTTAAGCCGGGGGAAGGCGGGGGGCCTGCAGGCCCCGCCTTCCCCCGGCCCCATCTGCGGGTTGGGAGGGGGTGAGGGGGGAGATTGTAAGTGGACCTCAGGTCCCCCTCCCCCCATGAACGAAATAAGGAGAAAAGATGGCCGGTAAAGAAAAAGAATCGGTCTCCCTGTTGATCCAGGGCGCCTGGGTATTGACCCTGAACCAGCGTCGGGAGGTGTTCGCCCCGGGGGCGGTGGCCCTGAAGGGGGAGGAGATCGTGGCGGTGGGGCCGGCCGCGGACCTTAAGGCCCGCTACCGGGCGGCCCAGGTGCTGGATTATCCCCAAGGCCTGATCATCCCAGGTTTGATTAATGCGCACACCCATGCGGCCATGGCCCTGTTTAGGGGGCTGGCGGACGACCTGCCTTTAGAGGAATGGCTCAATTCCCACATCTTTCCGGCGGAACGCCATCTCAACCGGGATTTCGTCTATTGGGGCACCAAACTGGCGGTGGCGGAGATGTTGCTCTCCGGCACCACCACTTTTTGCGATATGTATCTGTTTGCCGACGCGGTGGCCCAGGCCGCCGCGGAGTGCGGCATCCGGGCGGTGGTGGGCGAGGTGCTCTATGATTTTCCTTCTCCAAATTATGGGCCGCCGGCGGCGGGTTTGAGCTTTAGCGAGGGTCTGTGCCGCACTTGGCGGGGTCACCCCCTGGTGCGGGTGGCCATCCAACCTCACGCCGTCTATACTTGCTCGCCGGATTTATTACAGCAATGTGGGGAACTGGCCGATAAGTATGATACCCGGCTGATTATCCACCTCTCTGAGACTCAAAAAGAGGTGGCGGACTGTGAGGCGCGTTACGGGGCCACCCCGGTGGGGCATCTGCATGGCTTGGGGCTGCTCACCAGCCGGCTGGTGGCCGATCACGCGGTGGCTCTGACTAAGGCAGACCTGGAGCTGTTGGCGGCCAGCGGCGCCGGGGTGGCCCATTGTCCGGAGAGCAATATGAAACTGGCCTCGGGCATCGCGCCGGTGGGGGAGCTCCTGTCCCGGGGAGTGCCGGTAGGTCTGGGCACGGATGGCTGTGCCTCCAACAACAACCTGGATTTGCTCCAGGAGATGGATACGGCCGCCAAGCTTCAAAAAGTGCGTTACCTGGACCCCACCGTCCTGCCGGCGCCCGCGGCCCTGGAACTGGCCACTCGGGGCAGCGCCCGGGTTTTAGGATTGGCGAGGGAAGTGGGAGCCCTGGCGCCGGGGATGAAGGGGGACCTGGTGGTCATCGACCTGGATCAGCCCCACCTGACGCCCATCTACGACCCCTATTCACACCTGGTCTACGCGGCGGGCGGGGCCGATGTGCAGACGGTGCTGGTGCATGGCCGGGTGGTGGTCCAGGACCGGCTGCTTATGACCTTCGACCTGGAAGAAACCCTGGCCCGAGCCCGGGAACTGGCCAGAGAGATGAAATAACCCGGTTCTGAAAACTATACCGGATTAAAATATTACTGACCAAACCCTTAGGGCCTAAAGGTGGTTATTGATAAGCTGACCTAAATATACCTTAGAAACTTGAACAGATTGGTCATTTAAGCCGAAAGGAAGGGAAGATGACGGTCAAAGTTATTAGTAGGAAACTTGACGCCAGAGATGTCTTCATTAAACTGGTTGATGGTACTACCATCAGAGGGAAAGTAAATCTTTACTCTGACGGACACATGATCCAGAGGGTGAGCGATATATTCACCAAAGTTCCGGACCCTTTCATCACCGTCTTTGACGCCGCAGTTGAGGGGGAGATGGGGAGATGCGTAATTATAAATAAGAATAATATTGTTTGGGTATCACCCGAAGAATGTCCGGTGGAACTGCCGGAAGTGAAGCTGGCCGCAGAGGAAGCAGACCAAGATAACCTGAAAGTAATTGCCCCCAAACCGGTATGAGCGGGCTGAATCTGGCTGGCCTGCGCCGGTGATAGGATGAGGGCAAGCGGCAATTTAGAGGGGGGCCAAAAGTCCTAAAAAGCTTAGAGATTAGTGAGTCGTCTTTGGTGGTCACCTGGACCGGTGACCCAAGGGATAGTAAGTTATGGAAAAATGATTGACCGGGGGGCAGAGAAAACCAACCCCGGCCCCGATCTCTGGGGGAGCTTATTGGTCAGGGGACGGGGGGCTGACGGCCCCCCGTCCCCTGACCTCATTAACCATGTGGCAGGGGTTGTGGGGAAAGCTGGGGACTTAAGTGTTTCTCCCCCCTACACTCACTATCTAGATTGAGGCGACAAGGAGGTCTAGTGAAACTGAGCGCCTTATTTTCATTTCTGCGCCGGGGCCGGCTGCAGCTCATCTGGAGGCTTTCCAGGCTGCTGAATTCAGTTTACCGGGCCGGTTTCCTGTCAGCCGCAGCCTCCCATGGGGTGTTGCGCCGCCTGGCGGCCGGGCCGGTGAGCTTTGATTGCCTGGCGGCGGAGCTAGCGTCCGATCCCGCCAGCCAGGAGGCTCTGGCGGCCTGGCTCCAGGTGGGGGTCCGTTTGGGAGAGTTACAGTTAGGAAAGGATGGTTATTCCCTGCGGGGTAAACTGGCAAAGGCGATGGCGGCCGAAAAAAATGACGCCGAAGCAGCCTTTCTGGAGGAGGCCATGGGACTGCATTATGCTCTCCTTACGCGGCTGCCGGAATTATTGGCTCAAAAGCGGCGCTTCACCCTGGCTGATCAAGATGGCGAGTTGATTGCCCGCTCCTCCCGGCTTTTAGAACCCCTGGTCTTTGATGCCATCAACGCGGTGGTCCCCAGGTCCGGTCCCCTGAACCTCCTGGAAGTGGGTTGCGGCTCCGGAACCTATATCAGATATGCGGCGGCGCGCAACCCCGGTCTCAAGGCGCTGGGTGTAGAGATGCAGCCTCAGGTAGCCGCCTGGGCCAGCCGGAACCTCAAAACCTGGCGGCTTGAGGATCGGGCCGCCGTCGAGGTCGGGGATATTCGCCACCGGGCGGCGGAGCCGGTGTTCGATGTGGTTACCCTGCACAATAACATTTATTATTTTCCCGTCGACCTTCGCGTTGAAGTGCTGGCGCACCTGCGCAAATTTTTGAAATCGGGGGGACGCCTGCTTATCACCACCGGCTGCCAGGGCGGCAGTCCGATCATGGCGCTCTTGAATCTCTGGGGTGCGGCCACGGAGGGTTGTGGCCGGCTGCCCGCTCCTGAAGAGATGCTGGGCCAGCTTAGACAGGCCGGGTTCACTTCAGTCAAGGCCACGAGGCTCTACCCGTTTGACAGTTATTATGCCTTTGTGGGTACCGGTTGAAGAAAATTTGCAGGTAGGACCAAAGAGCCAGTTGTCGGCGCCTTCCTCATCTCCTAATAATCTGTGGGTTGTCGCTAACTTCTGGCAATGAGAAACACCCCCAGGCAGGTTACTAAAATACCCACCATGCGGGTGACGGACACCGCTTCTCCGAAAAGTAGCCGGGCCAGGATGGCAGTGAACACATAGCCCAGGCTGATCAGGGGATAGGCGTAACTCACCTCCGCCTTGGCCAAAACGATGAGCCATACCAGGAATCCCAGGCCGTAGCACAACAGGCCAAAGAGCACATTGAGGTTGGTGGCCGCCTTCAGGAAAACGGGCGGCAGGGTGCTCAAAGACAAAGAGAAATTCCCCAGCTGGTTCATGCCGGATTTCAAGGACAGTTGCCCGGTGACATTGAGGGCCACATCCACCAGGATCAGGCCCAGCACCAAATATTTGACCATCGCTTCCATTCCCCGTTTACAGAAAGTTCGCCCGTACCTATATTAGAGGCAAAGTATCGGAAAAGTTAGGCCTTGATGCAAGAAAATAATCTCGCTCCGACAAAGTCGCGCCCCACGCTGATTCGCCGGCTGGACCCCCGCACCAAGCTGGCTTTGCTTTTGGTCAGCTTTCTGATGGTTCTCTTGCCGCAGCGGCCGGAGGTGGTGGGGCTGGCCACCCTGTTGGTTTTCGGCCATCTGGCCCTGGCCCGGGCCTGGGGGGAGCTGGCCCGCATCCGCTGGCTGCTGTTGGCCCTGGCGCTGTTCAGTCTGGGGATTTGGTCCTGGCTGGCCCAGGGGCCCACCCTGCTTTTCTGGCGGGTCAGCCGGGAGTCCCTGGCCTTTGGAGTGGCCACCTTCCTAAAATTAGGAACCATGATGGTGGCGGGCCTGATCCTGTTGGCCACCACCCCGGTGGAAGAGCTTTTTCTGGGGCTGGTGAGACTTAAGGTGCCTTATGCCGGGGCCTTTGCCTTTGCCCTGGCCCTGCGCTGGGTTCCCGAGATCTTCGACACCACCCGCCGGGTGAAGGAGGCCCAGGAAGCCCGGGGCTTGGTCTGGGAGCGGGGCACCCCCTTAGAGCGCTTAAAAAGGCACCTCCCCCTCTTGGTGCCTATCTTTCTCCTCACCCTGCGCCGCAGCCAGACCATGGCCTGGGCCCTGGAGGCCAGGGGCTTCCAGAGAAGCCCCCGGCGCACCTACCTGCTGGAGATTCACCTGGCTTCCCGGGACTGGCTGGCCCTGGCCCTGGCCGCGGCCTTTCTGGCCGGTTTTATCGCCCTGCACCTGCTGCACTGGGACCGCATACCGGGGTTAAAGTTTAGTTGAGGGGAAGGTCGGGGGAACTTTTTTGTAAGGGTTCCCCCGCCTTCCCCAGGCTAAATTTTAAACTTATGGGGTTGGGGGTGGGGGTTTTGGGGGAGG
>JAUXZG010000054.1 GCA_030694005.1 Desulfobaccales bacterium
CATATGCGGGTTGGGGGAGGGGGCTTGGGGGAGGGGGCAGGGAGCTCAGCTCCCTGGCCCCCTCCCCCAACTCCTCAAGTATACCTAAACCGCTCGGCGATGGCCCGGGCGTGTAAGGGCAGCCCCTCGTTTTCCGCCAGGATGATCACCGTGTCCTTCAAGGATTTCAAGGCCTCATAAGACAAATGTTGGAAAGTGGGCTTTTTGATAAAGTCGTCCACCGACAGGCCCGAGAACATGCGGGCGCAGCCGCCGGTGGGCAGTACGTGGTTGGTCCCGGAGGCGTAGTCCCCCACCGGCACCGGCGCGTAGGGCCCTAAGAAGATGGAGCCCGCGTGGCGGATGCGGGGCAAAAGCGCAAAGGGGTCCCGGGTCATGATTTGCAGGTGTTCCGGGGCATAGAGATTGGCAAAGTCCAGGGCCGCGTCCAGGCTCGGGGCCATCAGCACCGCGGAGTATTTCATAAGGGCACTCTCAATGATCTCCCGACGGGGCAGGTGGGGCAATTCGCTGAGAATGAGGTCCACCACCTCTTGAGCCAGATCCAATGAGGTGGTGACCAGAACCGCGGCGGACTCCGGGTCGTGTTCCACCTGGGAGAGGAAGTCCGCGGCCACAAACCTGGGAGCGGCGGAGTCGTCGGTTAAGATCAGGGCCTCGCTGGGCCCGGCCGGAGAGTCGATGTCCACCTGGCCGAAAACCAGGAGCTTGGCCGCGGTGACGTATTTATTGCCCGGCCCCACGATCTTGTCCACCTTGGGCACCAGGTCGGTGCCGTAGGCCATGGAGCCTATGGCCCAGGGGCCACCGATTTTAAAAAGCCGCTGGGCCCCAGCCAGGTGGGCCGCCACCAGGGTGGCGGGATTTACCGCCATTTTCGGCCCCGGCGGGGTGGCGGCGAGGATTTCTTTGACCCCGGCCACTTTGGCGGGAATGATATTCATCAAGGCGCTGGAAGGGTAGGAGGCCAGGCCCCCGGGAATGTAACAACCCACCCTTTCTAGAGGCCGGGTCAGCCGGCCCGCCAGAATGCCGGGCTGCACCTCGATAGCCCACATCTCCCTTCCTAATTGGGCCTTATGAAATTTTTCAATGTTGGCCGCGGCTACTTTAAGGGCCGTGAGCACCTGGGGGTCCAGGGCCCGGTAGGCCGCCTCAATCTCTGCCGGGGTGGCTTCCAGGTCCGCCGGGGTGAGGTCGGCCTTAAATTGCCGGTGCTGCCTTAAGGATTCGGCGTCTCCCTCGACGCGCAGGGCGGCTAAAATGGGCCGCACGGCCTCCAGGACCTGACTGACATCCTCTTGGGAGCGTCTCAAAATGGCGGCCCGCCGGGCCGGGCTGAGGTCTGCTAAAGATTCTACCTGAAAACCTGCCATGCGCAGGCGCCGCCTTTCCTCAAGAAAATAAACTTGTGAAAAAAATTATATCGGATTGTTTGCAGAAGCACAAATGTAAATGATAAAGAGGTGGGGGGAGGGCCAGGGACATAGGGACGGGGTTACCCGGCACCTTTACTTTCCTCCCCCCAAATCTCTATTCTTCAAAAACCTGTTAAATTTATCATGCTTGACATGACACCTTTAACATTATATATTTAAATTGTGATAAAGTCATTCAGGTGCAAAGAGACGAAAAAGCTTTTTAACCGGCAGCCCATCAAGCGAATACCTCAAAATCTCCAGAGGGCGGCTTTACGGAAGCTCTTAATCCTGGATGCGGCAGAATCTCTGGAGGACTTAAAAAGTCCTGCCGGAAACAAGCTGGAGGCCCTCAAGGGTGACCGGCAAGGACAGCATAGCATCAGGATAAATGAGCAATTCCGCCTGGGTTTCATCTGGCAGGGGAATGATGCGCATGAAGTGGAAATAGTGGACTACTACTGAGGAGGCGAGGAAATGGCGGCGAAAAAACTTTCCCCCGTCCATCCCGGGGAGATATTGATGGGGGAGTTCCTAAGACCTTTAGGGATAAGCCAAAATAAACTTGGTCGTGATTTGGGAGTCCCCGCCCAGCGGATAAGCGATATTGTCCGGGGGAAAAGGTCTATCACGGTTGATACCGCCTTGCGCCTTGCCAAGTATTTTAAGACTACCCCCCAGTTCTGGCTTAATCTCCAGTCTCACTATGACCTGGAGATGGCCAGGGAGACTCACCTGGTTGAGCGAATCAGCCGGGATGTAAGGGAAAGGGAAATCAACTTGGCCGGGGCTGCCGACAGAAGGTGAGCGACCCTCCATAATCTTAAGAGATGGGAGGAAGGCCAGGGAGCTGAGCTCCCTGCCCTCCCCCCACACCCCCCCTACCAACCCGCATAAGGGGGCTGGGGCAGGCGGGGCCATCGGCCCCGCCTGCCCCAGCCCAAACTTAAGGGATTGGGGAAGGGGGTGTGGGGGAGTTTTTGTAAGGGTAAGGGCCCACCGGCCCTTAGCCCCCTCCCCCACAAACACCTAACTCAGGGGTTAATAATGAGTGCGAAACGCCGCCGCAAGGGGCGGCCCTCCGGAGAAGCGCGGGTCTTGCAGGCCTTTCAAAAGGCGGCCCGGCCTTTGTTGATGACCGAACTGCTGGAGATGCTGGGGGCGCCGCCCGACCAGGCCGGGGCAGTGGCCGGCATGGTGGAGCAATTAGTAAGCCGAGGCGAGTTGGTTGCCCTTAAAGGGGGCCGCTATGGGCTGGCCGAGAAAATGAACCTGGTGGTGGGCGAACTCTCGGTCCACCCGGACGGTTTTGGCTTTGTCACCCCGGAGGGCGGGGGCAAAGACATCTACTTGAGCGCCGGCAATCTTAAAGAAGCCTGGCACCGGGATAAGGTGGTGGTGCGCATCGAGGGGCACCGGGGGCGCCGCCGGGAAGGCCGGGTCATCCGCATCCTGGAGCGGCGCAACCAGGAAATCCTGGGGCTATTGTCTCAGTCCGAAGATACCTTTTATGTGGAACCTGAGGACGAACATCTCCTGGTCAACCTGGTCATCCCCAAAGAGCAACTGGCGGGGGCGGTCCCTGGCCAGATGATCCGGGCCGCAGTCACCCATTATCCCCCGGCCCACCTGAACCCCCAGGGAGTGGTCACCGAAATTTTGGGGGACGTGGAAGACGCCGCGGTGCAGACCCGGCTGGTCATTTTGAAATTCGGCTTGCCGGACGAGTTTGCCCCGGAAGTTCTGGCCGAGGCGAAAAAGGTCTCCGCCAAGTTGCCGCCTGAGGCCCTCAAAGGCCGTCTGGATTTACGAGAGCTGCCCCTAGTGACCATTGACGGGGAGCACGCCCGGGACTTTGACGACGGCGTGGGCGTGGTGAAAAAGCCCGGCGGCGCTTACACCCTGTATGTGGCCATCGCCGATGTGAGTTACTATGTCCGCCCGGGGTCGGCCCTGGACCGGGAGGCAAACTTTCGGGGCACCAGCATCTATTTCCCCCAGCGGGCCGTGCACATGCTGCCCGAACACCTGGCCACCGACATTTGCAGCCTCAAGCCGGAAGTGGACAGCCTGGGCGTGTGCGTCATCCTGGACTATGACCGCCAAGGTCGCCTGAAGCGCCGGCAGTTCGCCCGGGCCGTGGTGCGCAACCACGCCCGCCTCACCTACCGGAAGGTGCAGGCCCTGCTGGACGGCCAGGACCGCAAACTTACCCGGCAATACCGCCCCTTTCTAAAAACGCTCCATAGGATGGCGGAGCTTTGCCACCTGCTGCGGGAGCGCCGGGCGGAGCGGGGCAGCCTGCTCTTGAGCATCCCGGAAGCGGAGGCGGTGCTGGACGAGCGGGGCTGGCCGGTGGATATCCTCAGGGTAGATTCCCTTCTGTCCCACCAGATCATCGAGGAGTTCATGATCGCCGCCAATGAAGCGGTGGCCGCCTATGTGGGGGAACCCTCCCTGTTTAGGGTGCACGAGCGCCCGGACGCGGTGAAAATCGCGGCCTTCCGGACCTATTTAAAAAGTCTGGGGTTCGCCCTGCCCAAGGAGGCCCATCGCAATCCCTTGGTACTGAAGAAATTTTTGGAAGAAGTGCGTCAGACCCCCTATGCCCCCATGGTGCAACTGATGCTCTTGCGGTCTCTCAAACAGGCTCGCTATGCCGGTGAGAACCTGGGGCATTACGGCCTGGCGTCAGAGTGGTACACCCACTTCACCTCTCCCATCCGGCGTTATCCGGACCTGCAGGTGCACCGGCTGCTGCTGGCCCGCCTGGCCGGCAAGAAACCGCCCTTTTCCGTGGAGCCCGAAGACCTGGAGGCCCAGGCCAACCATCTTTCCAAACGGGAGAGACTGGGTATCGAGGCAGAGCGGGAGATGCTGGCCCGCATGCAGGTGCGCTGCCTGGCCCATCGGGTGGGCGAGGAGTTTACCGGCCGCATCACCGGAGTGAACGCCTTTGGCTTTTTTGTCTCTTTGGACGAGGTCTACGCCGAGGGACTGGTGCGCCTGGTGGACCTGCCCAATGATTATTACCGCTTTGAGGAAGCCCGCATGCGCTTGTTCGGCCGCCGCACCCGACAAAGCTACGCCTTGGGAGACCAGGTCAGGGTCAAAGTGGCCCAGGTGGACTTAAGAAGACGCCACGTGAACCTGGTGCTGGCGGAGGGGGAGGCGGGGGGATAGAGTTGTGGGGGGAGGGCCAGGGACCTGAGGTCCCTGCCCTCCCCTCACACCCCCCTCCCCCAAATCACTCAAATTCCCAAATAAGTGCGGCGGATTTCGTCGTTTTTCAGCAGTTGGCGGGCTTCGCCTTCCAGCCACACCTTGCCCTGGCTGAGCACATAGGCGTAGTCGCTCACGGCCAAGGCCATGGCCACGCTTTGCTCCACCAGGAGCATGGTGAGGCCGGTGGCCTTGAGGCGGATTAAGGCCTCGAAGAGGTTAAGGGCCAGGAGCGGTGACAGGCCCAGGGAGAGTTCGTCCAGCATCAGCACTTGCGGGGCGGCCATCAAGCCCCGGCCCACGGCCACCATCTGCTGCTCCCCGCCGCTCAAGGTGCCGGCTTTTTGGTGGGCCCGCTCCTTGAGGCGGGGGAAAAGCTCGTAGACCTTTTCGAGGTTTTCTGTAAAGGCCGGGCGGGCCCTTTTGGAGAAGGCGCCCATCTCCAGGTTCTCGTAAACCGTCATGTCGGTAAAGAGTTGGCGCCCTTCCGGGACCAGGACCATGCCCAAGTCGGCCCGGGCGTGGGCCGAGAGGCGGGTAACCTCCCGGCCCCCAAAGAACACCTGGCCCTGCCAGGGTGTGAGCAGTCCCATGACGGTGCTGAGCAGGGTGGTCTTGCCCACGCCGTTGGAGCCCACCAGGGTGGTGAGCTTCCCCTCCTGAAGCTTCAGGCTTACGCCCCAGAGGATCTGCACCCCTTTGTAACCTGAGGCCAGGTCGCTGATTTCCAACAATGCCATGGGATGATCTCTAATTATGAATTATGGTATTGGGGGAGGGGGCCAGGGGTCGCAG
>JAUXZG010000055.1 GCA_030694005.1 Desulfobaccales bacterium
ACCCCCTCCCCCAATCCCTTAAGTTTAGGTTTAGGCCGGAGAAGTCGAAGCCTCCGGCTCCGACTTCTCCGGCCAACTTAAGCGGGTTGGGAGGGGGGCTTGGGGGGAGGGCCGGGATCACTTACAATAATGGTCCCTGGCCCTCCCCCCACAATCACGTGCCCGAGGCGGGTTATCGCCTCTGTCGGCGGCGGGAGGGGTTGGTGCCCCGGACGTTGAGGCCGATTTTGGTGTTGCGGGAGGGTCTCAAGGCCCGGGCCCGGGAGGTTACGCCGGAGGAGGCGGGTCAGTATAAGGATCGGCAGAACGCCTTGAAGTGGATGCTGGTCACCTGTTTCGGGTATCTGGGTTATAAGAACGCCCGTTTCGGGCGCATCGAGGCCCACGAGGCGGTGACCGCGTATGGCCGGGACAAGCTGCTGGCCGCCAAGGAAATGGGCGAGGCCAGGGGTTTTACGGTGCTCCACGGGCTCACTGATTGTCTCTGGTTGAAAAAGGAGGGGGTGACGGAGGCGGAGCTGGAAGGGTTGTGCCGGGAAATCAGCCAGGCCACCGGGGTCAAGATGGCCCTGGAGGGGTTTTATAAGTGGATCGTGTTTTTGCCTTCCCGGCAGGACCCGAAGCGGCCGGTGGCCACGCGCTATTTCGGGGTGTTCAGCGACGGCCAGCTCAAGGTGCGAGGGTTAATCTGCCGGCGGCGGGACACGCCGCCTTTGGTGCGCCGGGCCCAGGAAGCGATGCTGAAACGCCTGGCCGAGGCCGCCACGGCCTCAGATTTGGCCGCGCTGCGGCCGGAACTGGAGGAGATGGCTGAAAACTTTCGCCAGCGCCTGCGGGAAGGGAGGGTGCGGCCCCAGGACCTGGTGATCACCCGGAGGCTATCCCAGCCGGTAGAAGACTATAAGGTGGACACGCCCACGGTCTTGGCGGCCAGGCAGCTTAAAAACGCCGGCATTCGCCTGGTCCCCGGGGAAAAGGTGCGCTACGTGCACCGGGAGGGGAAGCGCGGCCCCAAAGAATGCCGCGTCCAGGCCGCGCCTTTTTTGGACGACCTGGAGGACTACGACGCCAAGCTTTACCTGGAACTGCTGGAGAGGGCTATGGAGGAGGTCATGTTGCCTTTTGGAGAGCAAAACGGCAGATAATCAAGCCGTCATTGCCTCAAGAGCATATTCAGCCTTCCTAATTAGAGTTTTTATGCCATCTTCGAAAAGCCCAGCTCGCAAATTTCCACAAAATCTCTCTGTCTCTCGGAAGCTTTGAGGAATAATTCTTGCGTAGTCATAAAAGCGTAAGAGAGCCTCCGCAGGATAGGCCCCGATGAGGTGTAGGTCACGTTGGCAAGCCCCAAAAGCTTCTCGGCAACATGCTTTTTCAATCCTTTCAGCTATTTCAGAAACTGATAATTTTCCATGATAGGGGATGGGAGGGGACCGTCCAATATCTCAAGTAGTTCATTTAATTTCCCAATATTACTTCTTAATTCCCTTTCTAGTATTATTCTCATGTAAAGGAGAAGACGGCCTCCTTTGAATTTCTCATAGATGGTACCGAGGGAAAACCCCAGGATTGCCCCGCCAATTGTCAACAGGACTTCGAGCATCAATCTAATCCGAATTTGGAAAAAAAAGGCATGAGCCGCATATTTTACGACTCATGCCGTCCATTGTAAAACAGTGAGTCCTTAGACCTCCAACCAGGAGTCGGAGAACAGGACCTGGCCCAGGATGACCCGGGCGGTTTTGGCGTAGTTCTGCAGGTCCTTGGGCATGGCGGCGATGTCCACCGATTTGCCGTCCATGATGTCATGGACAATCTTGACGGTTTCCGGTTTTTTGCCGGCCACCACCGCGGCCAGTTCATCGTCGAAGGCGTCCACGATGGCCGAGGCCATGCCGTGCCGTTGCATCATGATGACGTAGGCGCGGTTGATGATGGGCCGCAAGTCCTCGGGCACGCCGTTGGAGGCGTTGGACAGGCCGCAGGTGGACAAGGCCCCCGGGGCCATGTCCTGGAGCATCTTCATATACTCAAGGTTGGCCACCAGTTGCGATTGTTGGATGTTTAAGGGCGCGACAATGGGATCGAACCAGATGTCTTCGTTGTTGATGCCGTATTCCGCGGCCTTGGCCAGGATTTCGGCGGTGAGCATGCCGCGTTCGTGTTCGTCCCGGGGCATGCCCTCCGGGCCCCACAGCAGGCCGATCATGTAGGCGTCGTATTTTTTCACCAGGGGCATCATGCCGTCCATGCGTTCCGGGCGGGCCATGATGGAGTTGATGATGGCCCTGCCCTTATGGACCTTGAGCCCGGCTTCCATGGCGGCGATGTTGGAGGTGTCCAGGACCAGGGGGACATTGGGCACCACTTCCTGGATGGCCTTGACGATCCATTCCATCAATTCTTCGCCGCCCTTGCGGGCCGGGCCGATGTTGACGTCAATGTAGTCCACCCCTTTTTCGGCCTCTTGCACGGCCAACTCCTGGAGTGGCTTGGGGTTACGCTCCTTCATGGCTTGACCGTATATCTTGGTCACCACGTTCAAGTTTTCGCCGATACGGATAAAATGATGACTCATCAGGTGACCCCCCTGTGGGCTGAGCTAAAGTTGGGGGAGGAGGTATTTTAAGGTTCTCCTCCCCTTGTGGTTAAGGAGCTTCCCGTTCAGGCTAGATGGACTTCAAAAAGGCCGGGATATGCGAGGCTTCCCGGGGACCGATGAGAACCTTCCAATCGGGCAGTTCCTCTTCCAGTTCGCCACTGATACCCGCGGCATAGCCCGGAATGATGATGGTGCGATTCTTGGCTTTGTCCAGGATGCCGCACTTTTTAATCCAGGCCCCAACCATGTCGCCGGAGAATTTGCCGGCCGCCCAGGCGGTCATGACGGAGAGGCCTTCGGTGTCCTGGATGATGAGCCAGGCGGGCACCTTGCTGCCCTCGATTTCCCCGGAAACGATGAAGTAAGTAAGCGCGAAGTTGGTGGTGACGGCAATGGGGGAGTCGGGGCCGGGGTTGTTGAGCTCATAGATGCCCGGGGTGATGATCATGGGCTTCTGCGGGTCGGTGTAGATGTTGAGCCGCTCTAAGAGCAAGGGGAAGACCACAGAAGCGTCTAAGTCAGACAGGACCACGATGCCGCCGTATTTGGCGATGAAGACCGCGGCATAAAGGGCTTCCTTCATGGGATCGTCGGTCATCTCGCAGGGGCAGCAAACGGTGGAGAAGCCGAAGGGCCTAAACTTGGGCACCAAAGCGGCCCGGCGGATGACGATCTGATCCTGGAAGGCCTGTTTCAAGGTGCGGCTGCCGCTGTCGATGAGCAGGTCCTTGAGGCCCATGCCGGTGAGCTTGGTGGTGAGTTCGGCCAGGGCATCGTAGCCTTCGGCCTTGGCCAGCAGGGGCAACCCCAGTTCCTTGGCCAGAGCGCCCACGGCGTCGGCATTGGCGGCGGTGGCCGGGCCGATAATGGGTTTGCGGTCCCCGGCGGCTGCGGCTCCGGCCTTTAAGACTTCGGCCTTGTCGCTGCAGAGCATCAGGGCGGCGTCACTAGAGTCCACCACCTTCTTGACCAGGGCGGCGAACTTGCCGGCGTCCCCGTCCACATCTTTGATGGCGAACATTTCCGGCCGCAGGTTGAGACCCACCCGTTCAAACTGCAGCTTCATGAATTGGGCGATTTTCTTGTCCACCGTGGCGCTATCCATGGCGGTGGTCAATAAGCCCGCGATGATGGTGGGGTTGAAGAAGGTCTTCTCATGGCGGAACATGACGGTTTCGCCGCCTACGGTCTTGGTGGCGTCCTTCATGGCGATCTTCACCGGCCGGATGGGCGGGGCCGAGGCTTCCGCCAGCTTGTCCCGCACCTCATCGGAAACATAAGGGCAGGCCGCCAGCTCCGCTTTCCCACCGGCCAGGGCCATGGCAAAGGCCAAGCAGGTGGAGAAGTCGCATTCCTTACAGTTGGTTTTGGGGAGAAGTTTGAAGATTTCGATTCCCGTTAAAGCCATCGTCTTTCTCCTTATCCATGGCTGGTGGCCCGCGCGGGTGATGACCGGGATTGGCTGCTTCCCTACCCGCCGGGACCTGGTATCAGAAGGGGCCGAAAGGGGTGTCCCTTTCGGCCCTTTTAGGTTTAACCGATAATGGGGTCCATGCCCAGAGCCGGGTGGTTCTTCTCCGTGAGGAAGGCCAGGATCTCGTCTTCGGTGACGCCCACGCTCTCATCGGCAATGCGGTCGATAAGATCGGGGATCCCCAACTCTTCGCCCCGTTTAATGAGGCGTTCCCGCAGTTCCTCTTTGAGGTTTTTGGACATCCACACCACCCGGAGCAGGCCGCCGTCGCCCAGGATGAATTTCCGCTGGCAGACGTTGTACTTGCTGTGGCCCACGAAGCCCGGGGTCGTCTGGCCGCCGCCGATCACCCCCGCCAGGGTGGTGAACTTCATGCCGCAGGGAGTTTCCCCGGTGTAGTCCCGGTTTACGGTCATGATGCCGTTGCACATGGGCAGCACCGCGGAGATGCACTCGCAGCAGCCGCAGGTGGTCATGGGGTCATAGATCAGGCTGTAGAAGTTGTAAGAGGCCACGGCCTGGCGAGAAGCCTTGAAGACGAAGTCGTTGACCCCCTTCCAGTTGCCGTACTTTTCATCCAGGGTCTCGCCCTTCTGGATGGGCTGGTTGGGACCGGTGGGGTTGATCTCGAAGGAGGCCTTGCAGTCCATCCAGTTGTAAGCGCCGCACAGGCCGGTGCGCTCCGGGCTGACCACGCAGACATGGTTGGGCGCAAAGGACTGGCACAGGGTGCAGGAGTAATAGATCTCGGTGGTTTCGTCGGTCATGCCCTCGACGCGGGCATCCCGTTCATGGTAGACATGGCGGGCAACGTCGGTGATCTCTTTCACCTTGTCAGCGTCGGTGTAGATCTTCACCTGAACTTTGTCGAAGATGGCGCCGAAGTCCTGGTGGAACTTGGCGTGCAGGATGGTGCCGATATGTTTCAGGGTGAAGCCCTTTTCCACCGCGGCCTTGCCGATGCGGTACCAGGCGATGTCCCGCTGCCCGATGTGCATGATGCCCTGGGCGTAGTTCACCAGGTGGTGAATCTGCCGCTCTAAGATGGGCTCAAAGTCGGCCTGGAAGTTACGGCCGGCCACTTCCACCACCACCCCCAGGGGCAGGCGGCCGCCGTCGGGCAGGTCGGGAATGTCCTTGCCGATGACCTCGATCTTGCCGTCTTCCACTTCGTCCATGCGTTTGGACGTGACCCACTCCAAGGCCTGGGTCTTGCCGCCGCCGCACTCTAAGAAGAGGTCGTCTTTGCGCACCCGCTCGCCCTCGAAGGCGGCGCCGAAGTTTACCGGGATGTCGATCTCGGTCACCGTAACCTTGAGGCCCCGGACCTCGATGGACTTCTGGCCCAGTTCCGCCATGGGCACATTGCTCACCACGTGCTCGTAAGTGCAGATACCGGTGGGCAGCACCTGGGGGATGTCCTGGTTGGTGATGGTGGGGAAGCCCCAGTTGATACAACCTGCGGCGTTGGCGTACCACTCATCGGAGATGGTGGACAAGGCGTTGACGAAGGCAAAGATGCGGTCTTTGTTGTAAATAAGCATCTTCAGGGCGGCGCCGGGTTTGACGCCGCCGAAGGCCATGGCGGCCCGGTTGGCGAAGCCCAGGGCGAAGACCGCCGCGGAGATGTCCGGACCGTAAGGGACGATGCGGGTGGGCCAGCCGATCTGCACCCCGCCTTCTAAGAGCTGTTCGCAAACGGAAGTTTTGCCTTCGATGTCCTTGGCGGCACAGAAGATATAGAGGTTCTTCTTCTGGTATTCCGTCACCAGGTCCACGGCCTCCTGTACCGAGGGGGCCGAGCCGACGATGGCCGCGAACCCCGGGGCGGAGCCGTCCACGAACTCGATGCCCCGTTTCCGAAAGATGGTGTCCTCCGCGGCGCCGGTCCAGAAGTTGGTGGCGCCTTTGCTGTAGACTTCTTCGCCGCCTGCATAGAAATTGGGATCCTCCACATAACGGATGGCCTCAAAGATCTCTTCGGCGAAGAGGGTGGCCAGACCGGCGTCCAGGCCGGGTCCCAGGTAGGGCAGATGGTGCTTCTCCGCGGGCACCGGCGGCAGCAGCGCCTTGCAGCGCTTCATCACCGGCACCGCGTCCTTGAGTTTCTCAATCTTGACCCCCATCAGGGAGTAGATAATGGGTAAGTAATAGGCAGTATTGGGGAAACCGATATCCTGGTTTTCCCCGTGTTTCGCGATGGCCTCATCCAACTTGGCTGCGCATTTATTGACGATCTTGTGAGCCCCGCGAATGGCGGCGGAAATGATGATTTTCGACACTGTCGAGTCCTCCTTCCTTTTTCATAAAGGAAATTATCTAAAAGGGGCCGGACCCTTAAGGGGGACAGCCCCCGGTATTGCTTAGGCCTCTTCGCCCGCGGCGGCTTCCAGTTCCCGGCGCATGGCCATGTCGAAGAGCACCCGCTCCCGGGCCTTGTCGATGCCTAAGGCTTTGCGCTTCAGGTCGATGTGAGCGATCATCTTCTGGGCCGCCACCAGTGGGTCAGCCTCGAAGTCCCACTTGCCGCCGTACTCTTCCTCGATGCCCTTGAAGAGGTAATCGGTGAAGATTTCGGAGCCGGTGGAGGGGAAGGTCACGCCAAAGACAGTGTAAACGCCCGAGGCCACGAAGTACTGGCCGATGGCGATGGCCTTTTCACTCATCCACTCCGGCGCCGCGCCCGCGGCAGGCAGGTCGCTGATGTCGGTGCCCAGGCCGCCGGCCTTGACGCAGGCGGTGGCCGCCATGAGGATGCGGGAGTTGTCCACGCAGGCCCCCATGTGCAGCACCGGCGGGATGCCCACGGTCTCGCAGACTTCCGCCAGCCCCGGACCGCAGTACTGGGCCGCGGATTCCGGAGTCAACAGGCCGTATTTGCCCGCAGCCATGGCCGCGCAGCCGGTGGACAGGACGATGACGTCGTTCTTCAGCAGCTCTTTGATCATGGTCAGGTGAGCGCTGTCCTGAGTGGTGCGGCAGTTGTTGCAGCCCACCACGCCGGCCACGCCCCGCACCCGGCCGTTGATGATGTTGTCGTTCAGGGTGTAGTAAGAGCCGCGGATGGAGCCGCCCAGGAGGTACTGGATGGTTTCATAGCTGAAGCCTACCACCATGGGGGCGCTGACCGAGGGGATCATCACCGGCGCCCGGCGGTTGGGGAAGTTATCGATGGCTTCCCGCACCACCTGCCGGGCCACGTCCAGGCCATGATGCTCGTCAAAGGGGATATGCACCGTCTCGCCGGTGATGCGGGCCCGGGTATCGGTGGTGATGAGCTTGGTGTGGTAGCACTTGGCCACATTGGCCAGGGACTCCATGATACACTGCACGTCCACCACCAGGGCGTCCAGGGCGCCGGTGATGATGGCCAGCTCCTGGTGCAGGTAGTTGCCCGCCACCGGGATGCCGTGGCGCATGAGGATCTCGTTGGCGGAACAGCACATGCCCGCCAACTGGATGCCCTTGGCCCCCTTGTTCTGGGCGTACTGGATGATTTCCGGCTCCTGCACCACCGCCGCGATCAATTCCGGCAGCAGGGGCTCATGGCCGTGGATGATGATGTTGACGTGATCCTCTTTCAGAACCCCTAAATTAATCTCACTGGCTATGGGCACCGGACAGCCGAACAAGATGTCCTGGAGGTCGGTGGAGATCATGGAGCCGGCCCAGCCGTCGGCCAGGGCGCAGCGGGTGGACTGCTTCATGATGTTGTGATAGTCCTGGTCCACGCCCATGTGGGTGCGGTGCATCAGTTCCACCACTTCGATGTCTATGCCCCGGGGCACCACTCCCTGTTTGCGCCAGATCTCCTGGCGCTTCTTGGGGGCCCGCTTCACATAGTTGATTTCGCCCTCCTGCTGGCCGAACTCTTTCAAAACCTTTTCCGCCAGCTCCAGGGCAATAACCTCTTTGGGACGGGATTTGGCGTCATCGCCTTCCCCTTCGCTAATGGCCACGTCCCAATCCCGGGCCACCCGGCGCAGCTTGGCCACATCCTTAATCTGGTAGCCTTCGGCCTTGCCTAAGGCCACTTCTTTGAACAGCTTGGCCACTCCGCGGGAGTGGTCGCTATGGGCAGCAGTCCCGGCGGCGACCATGCGGGCGAAGTTGCGGGCGACAATGGTCTCGGCGGTGGCGCCGCACAGCCCCGTACGCTGTTTCTTCTCTTCCGCGCCTTCTTCTCCCGCCTTCTTCTTGGGAGGCGGCACGCGGCAGGGCCCCTGGGCGCAGATGCGGCAGCAGGCCCCCTCCGCCCCGATGGGGCAGGGTTTCATCTTTTCGGCGCGGTCCCAGATGGTCTCAACACCTTCCGCTGCGGCCTTTTTGATCATCTCCTGCGCCGCGGGATCCATCGATAGTTTGTCTAAATCTAATTCAGCCATAAAAATTTTTCCTCCAGTTTCTTACTTTAGAGATGACCTTCATGGCCTCTCTTCAGGAACAAAGCCCGCCCTATTAAGAAAATCCGGTTAATTAGCGACGATGTGGAGCTGGGCTCTGGGTCTATGGGTAAGCCTACCCCAGGATGTTACGACCGCTTTAGCCGGCCAGTTCCTGGATAAAGGATTTGGTAAGTTTAACCGCTTCCGGATGGCGCATGACGAGGAGATCGGCCCCAGCCAGTAGCAGGTCCACGGCCGTGATGGCCTCCATCAGGATGCCCCGTTTGGTTTGGTCGCCCAAGTGGGGGGCTTCGTCGTTGGTAAGTCTGCACTCTTTCACCTTCCAGACTTCTTGTCCTAAATAACAGATAATGGGGAGCTGCAGCTTGTCGTCTTCCTGGGTGAGCGCGGCCATGCGGTCCCGTTCCATCACCGAATAGGTGTACTCCAGGCCGTAACCCAGGCCGCCGGTGGTGGGGTCCACCAGGATGTGGCTGTCCTTCACTCCCAGTTGGCCCAGTAAGATGTTCAACTGCTTGGCCAGGTTGACATCGATGGGGGAAAAGGCGATGACCGTGTGGTTGTAAGCCAGGGCCGCGGCGCCGATCTTCTTGTAGTTCTTGTCCTGCGCCGGCCCGATAATGAGGTTCTTATCGGCACAGGCCTCGGCCACCGCCGGCAGCACTTCGGCGTCCTTGTCCACACTGCCGGTGCCGTAAATGATGAGCGGCACATCAATGGCGTCCGCTACCTTTTTGGCCGTGGCCGCCGCGGCCTCCGGGGAGGCGTCGTCCCCGTTGGGGTCGGTGCTCACCAGGATCAGGGCGATGGCTTCGGCCCCATAGTTCTTGATGCATTTTTGGGCCCAGGCCACCGGGTCCCCGGCCACATCCTTGAAAGGTGCCAAAGCCGGGTCGGCCCACTCGTCGCCGGGGTTCTTGTCCCACACCTCCATGGCGATCCGGGGGACATGGGGCATCGCCCCTTCAAAGACATAAAAGGGGTAGGAGGTTTCGCCCCCTAACGTGATGGCCTTGCCGCCTTTGCCGATGGTTACCGATTTGATTGCTCCAGAGTAAATCTGTTTGGGAATCTCGAAAGCCAAGGTAGTTCCCTCCTTATCTTTCCGGCCTTTGCCGGCGTCTTAACTCACTTGAACCCGCGGAGGTATAAACATTGTGAAAATAATAATTAATTAATCAATCTGTCAAGCAAAAAATCACGCCTCCTTTCCCTTGGGTTTTGCACTTAAGTTAATAACCGGGCGCAGATGGCGTAACCTGCTTGTAATGCTGGGGAATCCGGAGGCAGGGTATAGGTGGGACGGCCCTGGCTGTCAAAATCCGCAATCAGGGGGTCTTCCGGAATAAAGCCGGCCAGCTCCAGACCTTGAACCTCAATCTCGCTCTGGGTTTTGGGGCTCAGCCCGTTGGTAACCCTATTGACGATGAGCACCGGACGGCCCACCACGATTTTTAGCGCCTGGGCCAGGTCCTTGAGGCGGCGGGCCGCCTGAATGCCCCGCCAGGAGGGGTCTGAGACCAGCACCAAGAGATCCACCCGATTGGTGGTGAGGCGGCTCATATGCTCCATCCCGGCCTCGTTGTCCATCAAAATATACGGGTAATTCTTCGCTAGGACCTCCATAAAATGGGCCACCAGGTGGTTGGCGGCGCAATAACAGCCCGGCCCTTCCGGCTGGCCCATGGCCAGCAAATCGAAGCCGTCGGCTTCCACCAGGCATTGATTGATGCGCATCTCGATGAGCTGGTCTTTGGTCATGTCCACCATGGAGCCGCCCTTTTTCATTTCCTCCCGGGCGCCGCCCACCGTGGCGTCCACCGTGAGCCCCAGCACTTCGTTCAAGTTGCTGTTGGCGTCCGCGTCCACCGCCAACACCGGGGTTTTGCCGTGCTCCACCAGATAGCGCAAAAACATGCCCGCTACCGTGGTTTTGCCGGTGCCGCCTTTGCCAGCCATGGCGATCACAAAACTCAAGGGGTTCCCTCCTTAGCACGTGAAACTAAGAACAATTATATCGGAATTAAACCCGGCGTCAATCCATCGAATTGAGAGGGTAGGGACAGGACCTAAGGGGGTAACCCCGCCCTGCCATGGCCTCTCTTCATTTCCCCCCAAGCGGGATTCCCCCTACTGCCCCAATGGACAAAATGCTTGCGGTATTTTAAAGAGAAAAATTATAATTCCCCAGGGGAGCAAGTGGAGCACCCCGAGCCAGACCTGGGGGCCTCAGGCCCCCTCTTCCCAGCCAAACCCCTGGGGGATCGTCCAACGGCAGGACAGCGGCCTTTGGAGTCGCCGATGGAGGTTCGAATCCTCCTCCCCCAGCCACCTCAAAAATTGCAGATCAGGCTAAAGATGGGGGTGTAAGCATAAGGGCTGTTTTTCCCGGCCAGGTCCAGGGCCACCCCCAGGGCGCAAGACCAGCGGGGGCTAAAGATGAACTCCACCCCCGGCACAATCCCCAAAAGGATGCTGGTAGGCTCATGGAACCGCCCGAACACCGGCCCCACCTCCCAGGCGCTGTAAAACTCCAGCAAGGCCACCCACCGCGTGGTTAAGGGGTATTCCGCGGCCAGATTCCCGTTGATCAGGTCCCGGCCATGAACCGGAACCAACAGCGGCCCCGATTGGCGGTGGGCCACCACCCCCGGGGGGCTGGCGGCCAGGCTGTACCACAGGTTGGCATTGACATACACCGGGCCCAGCCATTTGGCCAGGTTGGCGCCCAGGGTAAAGGCATAAGCGCCGGCCCCCAGGGCGTCGGCGCCCAGGCGGCCGGGGTTGAGCCCGTAACGATGGCCGCTGGGAAAACCCACACTGACCAGGGCGGACACGGTGGGGCGCCACTGAGTTTCCTTAAGAAGCTGGTATTTCAGGCTCAGGCTGATGTCTCCCAGACCGCCGAAATCCGCCGACCGGTTGCCCTTCGGACCGGGGTTCTCCACATGGCCGGCCCAATTGTGGACATAAGGGACTATGGCGTAAACCTCCAGGTTTGGGGCCAGGCCGTAGATGAATTTAACCGGCAGGTTAAAAGAGACAAAATCCCCGCCGGCGCTTCTCCGGCCCCACCTGGAAGAGAAATCCCCCCCCTTGAAACTCAGGCTCCAGAAGGGCTGCAGGGAGAATTTACCTTTAGCGGTGGGCACTGCGGTGTCGGTAATCAGGGGGCCGGTGGTGTCGGGGGGCGGCGGGGGTTGGGCCGGGGCCTCCCAGACTTGGAAGGCGATGGAGGCCGCCAGTAAGACTGCCGCCACCAAGCTGCTGACGCCTTTGGCCCCCATGGGGGTCTATTGTAATGGATATTGTCCGGCCGGGGTTAAAAATTATGA
>JAUXZG010000056.1 GCA_030694005.1 Desulfobaccales bacterium
TTGACAAAAATAGGGCAGATAAACTAGAAGATACATGAACTTTAGTTAAAAAGTAAAAGAGTATTAGACATTTAAAAATAGAACCGGATATCAACCTCACTCTCCTTCCTTACAATGACAGAAAATTAGACAGCCAGGGGGTTTGTTATGACCGAAAAAGTGCTTGGGTCGGTACTGGTCGCCGGAGGCGGCATCGCCGGGATGCAGGCCGCGCTGGATCTGGCCAATTCGGGTTACTTCGTCCATCTGGTGGAAAAGAGCCCGGCCATCGGCGGCACCATGGCCCAGATTGACAAGACCTTTCCCACCAACGACTGCGCCATGTGAATTATCTCTCCCAAGCTGGTCGAGGTCGGCCGGCACACCAACATCGAAATCCACACCCTGACGGACCTGAAAGAGGTTACGGGTGAGCCCGGCAACCTCGAGGTTACCCTTAAGAAGCATCCCCGTTATGTGAATCCGGAAAAGTGCACCGGCTGCGGGGTCTGCCTGGACGCCTGTCCCATCCGTTATGAGGTGCAGCTGCCGGAGGAGGAGGCGCGCGCCCGCACGGCCTATGCGGCGGCCACCGAGGAAGCCGCGGTGGCGGAGATCATCGGGCGCCACCGTCAGGAGCCGGGTAACCTGCTGCCCATCTTGCTGGACATCAACCGCCATTTTAACTGGCTGCCCCGTCCGTCCCTGGAGCACGTGGCCGACGAGCTCAACCTACCCCTGACGGAAATCTTACGGGTGGCCAGTTTCTATAATGCCTTCAGCCTGGTCCCCCGGGGACAACATATCATCAATGTTTGCCTGGGTACGGGTTGCTTTGTCAAAGGCTCACCCCGCCTGCTGGACCAACTAGAAAGGAAATTGGGGATTCAACACGGTCAGACCACCGCGGACATGCTCTTCACCCTGGAAGTGGTGCGGTGTATCGGCTGTTGCGCTCTGGCTCCGGCCATGCGGGTGGGGGAGGACACCTTTGGCCGCCTGACCCCCGGTCAGGTGTCCAAAATCATTGATTCTTACGCACAAATGGCAGCCTCATGAAGATAACCAGTCTCGACCAGCTAC
>JAUXZG010000060.1 GCA_030694005.1 Desulfobaccales bacterium
CGCAGGCCCTTACCCCCTCCCCCAAGCCCCCGCCCCTTAAGCGGGTTGGGGGGGGCCTGGGGGGAGGGCAGGGACCACTTACAAAAAAGTCCCTGGCCCTCCCCCCAACTCCCTCAAACCATCAGGGGCCGTTGCCCTTTCTCACCGGTCCCATTCCACTTCCCGGATGAGTTCGATGAATTCCGCAGACTCCCCGTAAGCCTTCAAGGCTTTTTGATATTCCAGCCAGTTCTCCCAGAGTTTTAGCCATTCCCGGTTGTGCCAGTAATAAGGGCTTTCTTCTCCCTTTTCTTTGACCTTGACAAAATCCTCGTATTCCTCCTGGCAACTGGAGCAGAAGCGGAAAGGCCCTTTGAAGCGCTGGTACATTTCCTGGGTCTCGAACTGGACTCCACACCTGGCGCAGCGGGCCAAACAGCGGGTGCATTGGATGAGCTTGCGCACCACTTCCACCTTCTTGGCCTTGGCCACCTTGGCCTTCTTTTTCTGCTCCAGCTTGAGCCGCTCTTCAATATCAATGACCTTGGACATGGGTGACCTCGAGTAGGGGGTGGGGGTAAGGCAGGGATCACTTACAACAAAGTCCCTGGCTCTCCCCCCAATCATCTATAGCTATAAAATAACAAGACCTGAGGGGCTGGTCAATAGGGGCCGGGCCGGAGCGCGGGGGCTAGTCCTTGTCGTTATAGTCTTTTTGACGGTCCGGATCCAGGTGGAAGAGGCGCCGGATCAGGTCCAGCTCTTTAAAAGGCTTTTGGCGGTGATGGTTGCGCTTTAAAAAGATGATAGGGTCGTGCAGGAGCTTGCCGGTGATGGCTTGGGTTAGCGTCTGAAGGGCCTGGCGCTGCTCCGGGCTTAAAGGTCCCAGTTGGGCCAGGGTCTTTTTCAATTCCCCTTTTGAGATGCGCTCCGCCTTTTCCTTTAAGGAGATGATGGTGGGATAGACCGCCAGGGTGTCCAGCCAGTCCAGGAATTTTAGGGTTTCCGCAGCCACCAGACGCTCCGCCTTGGCCGCCGCCTTGGCGCGGTGCTGCCAGCCCTGTTCCACCACCCCCTTCAAGTCATCAATATTATAGAGATAAACATTGTCCAGGTCATTGATGGCCGGGTCCAGGTCCCGGGGTACGGCGATATCGATGAAAAACAGGGGCCGCTGCTTGCGGGGGCGCATCACCGCCTTGACCTGGTCCCGGCTGAGAAGGTACTGGTCGCTGCCGGTGGAACTGATGACGATGTCCGCGGCCAGCAGTTGAGCCTCCAGCTCCTCTAGGGAGACGGCTTCCCCCTTAAAGCGTTCCGCCAGGCGCACCCCCCGCTCTAAGGTGCGGTTGGCCACGATGATCCTGGCTACCCCCTGGCCTTTGAGGTGCTCCAGGGCCAATTCCGCCATCTCCCCGGCCCCCAGCAGTAACACCGTTTTTCCGGCCAGGGTGCCGAAGATCTTGCGGCCCAGGGCGATGGCGGCATAGCTGACGCTTACGGCCTGGTCGCCGATGCCGGTTTCCCGGCGCACCCGTTTGGCCACGGAAAAGGTTTTGTGCAGCAGGCGGTTCAAGATGGGGCCGGTGGCCCGGTGTTGGGTGGCCTGGCGATAGGCCTCCTTGACCTGCCCCAGGATTTGCGGTTCTCCTACCACCAGGGAGTCCAGGCTGGCGGCTACCCTAAAAAGGTGCTGCACCGCTTCCTGGTCCTGGCGGACATAGAGAGATTCATGGAGGGCCCCGGCGGCAACTTCCGGATCTCCGGAGAAAAAGGCCCTGACTCGCGCCTCGGCCCCGGCCATATCCTCGGTGACGTACAGCAGTTCCACCCGGTTGCAGGTGGTATAGAGCAAAAGCTCCAACAGCTCCGGACAGGCTTTGAGGGTCTGGTAGGCCCGGCCCACATCCGGGATAAGTCCCGCGAGTTTCTCCCTTAAGGCCACCGGGGCGGTTTTATGGTTGACGCCGACAAGAAGAAGGTTCATGGCTTAAGGAAACTGGCGAAACTGTGGTAGCCGCTAATCCACAGGTTAGCGCCCACAAAGGCGAAGATTAGGACCAGAAAACCGCAGATAGCCAGAAGCGCCGCCCGGCGGCCCCGCCAGCCCACCGTCAGGCGTTCATGGACCAGCACGGCATAGATCAGCCAGGCCAAAACGGTCAGGACCTCTTTGGGATCCCAACTCCAAAACCGGCCCAAAGTGTGCTGGGCATAAAGAGAGCCGGAGATAATGCCGGCGGTGAGCAAGGGAAAGCCCAGGGTGAGACACCAGTAATTGAGGGCGTCCAGTTGCGAAAGAGAGGGCAGGCGGCGGTAAAAAAAGCCGAACTTTTTCCCCTTGAGCTGGCGTTCCTGGACCAGATAAAAAATGCCGCCCAGAAAGGCCAGGGTGAGAGCGGCGTTGCCCAGCAAGGCCAGGCTGATGTGCAGGCTGAGCCACAAGCTTTTAAGCAGGGGGGAGACAGCCCCGGTTCCCGGGGGCAGGCTCAAGGCCCCGGAAACCATCAGCGCGGCCAGAGGGGCCGCCAGGGCTCCCAACACTTTGATGGGGAACCGCCAATTGAGAAAGAGAAAGACCACCACCAGGGCCCAGGCAAAGACCAGCAGGGCCTCCCCGAAGGTGGCCACCGGCAGGTAGCCGAGGGTTAAGGTGCGCCCTATGATCCCCAGGGTGTGGCAAACTAGCCCCCCACCCATGACCCAGGCCCCCCAGCGACACAAACCTTCCCGCTGGGCCAGGAAAAAGCCCAACCACAAGGCGGTGGCCCCAAAATAGGCCGCCAGCGCCAGATATAACCAGAAATCGCCCATAGTTATGATGGTTGTGTTTTTGGGGGAGGGGGGGGAACCCTTACAAAAAAGTTCCCCCGACCCTCCCCTCAATAGCCTTCACTCCTTAAACGCCTTTTCCATCACTTCCGCCAGGTCCGAGGGGCTTAAGGCCGGTCCCAAAATCTCCTTAAGCAGTTGTTGGACCTCTTGCCGGTCCCCCCGGGCCAGGGCCTCAAGTAAGGAAGAGTCCACCAGGCGATGGAAGAGGGCGGCATTTTCCGGATGTCCCCGGCGGGCCGTGAGCAGCCGGCTCCGCACGCCCTGAAGCAACGCCAGATAGGGGCCGTATTCCGGGCCGAAGTGTTGCTCTAACTCAAGGCGTAATTTGCGGGCCAGGGCCGGGGACGCCCCGCCGGTGCTGATGGCCACTAAAAAATCCCCGCGGCGCACCTGGGCCGGGACGATAAAGGTGCAATGCTCCGGCGCATCCACGATATTGACCCAGATACCCTGGGCCTGGGCCGCGGCGCTCACCCGGGCGTTCACCTGGGGGGCGTCGGTGGCGCCAATCACCAGGACCATGCCGGCCAAATGGTCATCGGAGAAATCTTCCTTAAGATAACGAATCTTTCCTTGAGCCGCCATTTTGGCCAGGGTGGGAGTGAGGTCGCGGCTCACCACGGTCACCCGGGCGCCAGCACTGATAAGGTCGTGAACCTTGCGCTCCCCCACGGCTCCGCCCCCTACCACCAGACAGGACTTGTCAGCAACTATGGCAAAAACCGGATAAGTTTGCATAGGTATTGGGGCACCGGTTTTTTGGGGGAGGGGGTAAGGGCTGGAAGCCCTTACCCCCTCCCCCAAGCCCCCACCCCCAATCCCTTAAGGGTTTTT
>JAUXZG010000174.1 GCA_030694005.1 Desulfobaccales bacterium
TTTTTCCGATTCCGCTAAATATTCCATGATTGCCCGGACGCCGGCGCTTTTCACTTTCTTGGCCGCCTCCAGGTAAAACTGGCGGCCCTCCACCTCCATCTGCACCGCGTCTTTCAAGGCCTTCAGCATGTATTCCTGCACGTTCGCCATGATAGCTTTCTCCCTTAAGGAACCGTTTTCAGGGGCGGCCCCCGGCCCGCTGGTTCCAAGTTTCATAAGTAAGCGTTATTTAATCCACCACTCTTTTCCCTCTCCCCCTAAGGGGGAGAGGGTTAGGGGGGATTATCTTGCGCCAATTTAAGCAACCAAGTACCAGCCTTGACCGGAAGTCTGTTTTCCTGTGGGTCAACTTAATCTCAAAATAAGATTGAACCGGCGCCTTGTCAAATCTTCCCGGTGATTATCGTCAATAACCCAAAGACTTGTAAGGTTTTATGAGAAACCAAAGGTCCGCGGGGATTTTGAGAGGGGAGGGGGGGTGGAGGGAGGAGGGTTAGATAATAATTTCTTGCCTTCAGGTGAACCCAAAAAAGCCGCGGTCTTTCTGAGGCGGGTTTCAGCCGGAGCGCCTGCCGTCTTTAACCCTTGAATGTTTGCCGGGGTTATAATAAATTATTCTCCACCTGTAGGCTGCCTGGGTGGCGGAACGGGTAGACGCAAGGGACTTAAAATCCCTCGGGGTTTAGCTCCGTGCCGGTTCGAGTCCGGCCCCAGGCACCAATTATTTAAATAACTTACCAATTTAGCCATTCCCCCCCGAATGGCCGTTTTAGGCAAAGTTTCCCAAAAGTTTCCCATACCAATTTACTGGGAAAGGCAGCCCTTATTTAAGTAAATTTAATGGCTTAGATGCTTGTCTATCCAAACCCTTAGATTTGGCAGAATCAAGGGATTTTTAAGGGTCACCATAAGCTGAACATCCAGCTGATAAGGCTTTGAATACGCGAGTATTTAGGAACCTCGTTGGTGACGGAGCCTCACCCTGAGACGCCCTTTTAACTTAATGGTGCAAGCTGACAAAACAGGATGGACAAGAACTTTTTGAGCCTCCACATCTTTGACTTTGAGCTGAAACTTCGGTACCATGCGTCTACCTTAGTGAGTTCATCAAGAAATTAAAATATGTTTTAAACCAGAGAAAATTTTTCCATGGCTCGATTTGTATCTCCCCCGATTGATCAGCTCAGTAAATTAAGGCAACCCCTTACCCGGGGAGAACGGCTGGTATTTGATTTTTTTGATTCCCATCTTGATCCTGAATGGGAAATATATATACAACCACACTTAAACGGTTTGCGTCCAGATTTTGTACTCCTTCACCCGAATGCGGGAATTGCAGTTTTCGAGATTAAAGATTGGGATCTGGATGCAATGGAATATCGTGTAGAGGAGAGGCCAGGAAAACCACCAATTTTGATAGGGATAAGAGATGGGAATAAGTTTTCATTGCAGGACCAAAACCCAATAGAAAAGCTTCATCGTTATAAACAAGAGATATACGAACTTTATTGTCCTCGTCTGAAAAAACAATTTGGATTTGCGGCTATTACTTCTGGGGTTATTTTTCCTTTTGCCAATGATGAAAGAGTAAAGGAATTATTAGGGCCTTGTTTAAGATTTCGGGAAATGGAGAACAACGCAAAATATAACCCAATTTCTGGTTCAGATACTATTCAATCTGGAAAAATAAGGAGAGCATTTCCTGAGAGCATTCGATGTGAATCATGTATTATGACTCCAACATTGGCTCAAGACTTACGAAACTGGTTGGTGGAACCTGACTATTCACAAACACAGCGCCAAGAATTGAAATTTGACCATAATCAAGGGGCATTGGTTAACAGCCGGACATCATCAGGTTATCGCAAAATTAAAGGACCTGCAGGTTCAGGAAAATCTTTAGTTTTAGCAGCGCGTGCGGCAAAATTGCTATCCGAAGGCAAAGAAGTTTTAGTTGTCACTTTCAATATTACACTTATTCATTATTTAATGGATATTTCGGTGAGATGGCCTCATGGCGATGGCAGTACACGAAAGGATATCACTTGGTTGAATTTCCATCACTGGTGCAAAAGAGTTTGTTTAGAAACCGACCATGAGGAAGAATATAAGACGCTATGGAAGGAATATTTTTCTTCACACGGAGATATACCAGATATAGCCGACTTAAATAATCAAGAAACAAGGAAAATATTAAGTGAGAAGCTGCCAAGGCTAGTTGAATCGATTATTATCGATGATACAAAGGGCGTTGTTAAAAGGTACGATGCTGTTCTCGTCGACGAAGGCCAGGATTTCCTGCCTATCTGGTGGAATGTTCTTAGAAGGGTTTGTAAAAAAGGCGGGGAAATGTTGCTTGTTGCAGATGCCACACAGGATATCTATGGTACAGCTCGCTCATGGACAGATGAGGCCATGAAGGGGGCGGGCTTCCCAGGAGGCAGATGGGCGGAATTAAAGGTAAGCTACAGATTACCTCAAAAGGCATTGCAATGCGCACGGGAATTTGCACAGCGATTCTTACCCTCAGATATAGTTGATTTGCCAATCTCTCCTCAGGAAGAACTTGATTTGTTCCCCTGTAAGTTGCGTTGGGTGCAAACTGACCAAGAGCACGCTTTGGATGTGTGTCGAGAAGAAATATTACAGATCGCGCCTTCAGCAGATCCAAAGGTTCTTGCAATTTCGGATATAACTTTTCTCGCCCCAAGTCGAAGATTTGGTGGAGAGCTTATTAAGAAAATTGGAGGATTAGGAATTAAGGTCGTGCATACCTTCGGAAATGATAGCCGTGAATCTCGCAGGTTAAAGATGGGGTTTTATATGGGGGATGCACGCATAAAGGCTACTACACTTCATAGTTTCAAGGGTTGGGAATCACGTGCGCTTGTTTTATATATCAGTAACACTAGAGCTATGGCGCTAGTATATACTGGATTGACTCGTTTGAAACGACATACCGAGGGCAGCTTTTTGACGGTGGTATCTTCTGTCAATAGTCTTGCTGAGTATGGTAAGACATGGCAGGAATACAAAGAGAAGTATCAATAATAGATATGGGGTGAACCGCCCATCTCAATTACCGAAGATAGCAGCAAAATTTATAATCTTGAAAGATCGATTATTCTCCATTTAGGTGGACCTTAAAAGCTCTTATTAGTTTTCCCTCCCCCTGCTTCCCACCCCCTAAATCATACAGGACGTTCGCCGAGTCCCTCAGGTGGGCGGGGGCCAGGTGGGCGTAGCGCATGGTGATCTTCATGTCGCAGAGGCCCAGGAGTTCATGGACCGCCTTGCCAGGCACCAGGCCTAGCCGGGGTTGCCTGATCCTGAACTGGCGGGTTAGAGGTCGGCAATGGCCGGCGGTGGCTGGGGTAGAGGCCAAAACCGCGGATAATTGGTTGCTTACCGGGCAGTAATTTTTTATATTGATCGATACCCGATAAAATGTACAAGGGTACCCTAAGCCGGGAGGGCTTAGATACACCTGATCCTCCCGGAAACTTTTTGTAAGTAAGGGGAAGGAAATCATGGTTGTTGGGGAAAGAAAAGCCCTCTCCGAGATCAAGGAGATGGTCAGACCATATGGTAAGATTCTCATCGCCGGCTGCGACACCTGCACCGCCGAAAGCTTAAGCGGCGGGCGCAAACAGGTGGCGGAGTTGGCCGCCGCCCTGGAAATGGCCTTCCGCCTGGAAGGCAAGGACGTAGAAATCCTGGAGATAAGTGTGGATCGCCAATGTATCCACGATTTTCTGCTGGACATCATTGACCGGAGCGGGGAAGTGGAGGCGGTGCTCTCCATGGCCTGCGGCGCCGGGGTGCAGAGCCTGGCGGAGCGCCTGCCCGCCAAACCCATCTATCCGGCCTTAAATACCATGTTTATCGGCGAGACCGTGTCAAACGGCCTCTGGCAGGAACGCTGCCAGGGGTGCGGCGACTGCCTTCTGGGGGTAACCGGGGGTTTGTGTCCCGTGACCCGCTGCGCCAAAGGACTCCTCAACGGCCCCTGCGGCGGCTCCCAGGGAGGGCTGTGCGAGGTGTCCGCGGTTTTAAAGTGCGACGTGCCTTGCATCTGGCACCTGATTTATGACCGCCTGGAACAGTTAGGAGAGCTGGAGCGCCTGAATACCTATGCTCCCCCCAAAGACTGGCGCCGCGGCGGCGGCATCGGCCCCCGCCAGTTGGTGCGGCAGGTTTAGTGGTTATTGAGGAATTCTTTGGGGGAGGGGGCCAGGGGCTTCACAGGCTGGAAGCCTGTGCCACTGACCCACTTACAATCCTCCCCCAAGCCCCCACCCCCAATCCCTTAAGTTTGGCCGGGGAAGGCGGGGCTAAAAGCCCCGCCTTCCCCGGCCTAAACTAATTTTTAAGCCACCAGACGGTTTGTCAATTTTTTCCCTTATCCCGAGCCTTCGCCTTTCTACTTCCTTTTAATCTTTCTCTCCGCCTCCCCTTGAGGTATATTTTTTGTCAGCCCTAGATATTTTTTTGCAGTTGAAGATGGAGGCCAATGGCCTCCGGCTTCAACTGACAAACTTATGCGGGTTGGGAGGGGGTGTGGGGGAGATTGTCATAACAGGGTGCAATCAATAAGGTATTTTCGTAGGGGCGCAATTTATTGCGCCCTCAAGGCGGGCGTGATAAATCACGCCCCTACAATTGTTGCCCTTTGATTGCGACTTGGTATCAGTGGGCCTCAGGCCCCCTGACAATCTCCCCCAACATTCACCCACCATCCCACTTCCAGAGGGAGAAACATGGCGGTCCGGTTGGAGATCGGTTGGCGTCCCGAGTTGCCGGATGCGGAAGGAGAGACGGTGCGGCGCCAGGCCCGGGAGTATTTCGGCCTGGAGATGGATATGGTTCGGGTCTTAAGGTTGCTCATGCTGGATTTAGACCTGAGCCAGGAAGATATGGAGGCCATCCGCACGGAAGTATTTACCCATCCCGTGACCCAGGTCTCCGGTTTCAAACCCCTGGCCCGGGACTTTGACGGGGCCATCTGGGTGGGCTTCAGACCCGGGGTGCGGGATACCGCCGGGGCCGTGGCCCAAGAAGCCATAGAGGCCTATCTGGGCAGGTCTCTGCCGGCCGGGGCCGGGGTTTACACTTCCAAACTCTTCCTTTTTTCCGGCGGACCTCTAGATTCCGGCAAACTGTCCCAGATAGCCCGGGAACTGCTGGCCAATGACCTGATCCAGGAATTCCGGATATTTGCCAGAAAAGATTGGGACCACGAGACCGGGGTGGGAATTATTCTGCCCCGGGTCCACCTGGACCACACCCCCACCGTGGCGGTCTTTGAGCTGGAGTCCCTGGAGGCCCTGAGGGAACTCAGCCGCCAGCGCCATCTGGCCCTGAGGGAGGCGGACCTGCCCATCATCCGGGATTATTTTAAGCGGCCTGCGGTTTTGGCGCGGCGGGCCGCGGTGGGGCTTAAGGCCGCCACCGATGTGGAGCTGGAATACCTGGCCCAGGCCCGCAGCGACCATTGTAACCACAATACCTTTCGGGGCCGTTTTCATTACCGCGACCTAGAGAGCGGGGAACGCCTGGTGTTAGATAACCCTTTCAAGGCCTGCATCGAGGCCCCTACCCGGGAAATCGCCCGCAAAAAACCCTGGGTGGTTTCGGTACTGTGGGATAATGCCGGAGTGGGACAGTTTGACGCAGATTTCTCCTATGTCATCAAGGGCGAGACCCATAATTCGCCTTCCAACCTGGAAGCTTATGGCGGCTCCCTCACCGGCATTGTGGGGGTTTATCGGGACCCTCTGGGCACCGGCAAGGGGGCCAAGCTCATTGCCGGACTCTATGGGTTTTGTGTAGGCCCCCGGGATTATGCCGGGCCTTTAAAACCCCGTCTGCATCCCCGGCGGTTGCTGGACGGAGTCATAGAGGGGGTGAAGGACGGCGGCAACAAAAGTGGGGTGCCTACCATCAACGGGGCCCTCTATTTCGACGACACCTATCTGGGCAAATGTCTGGTATTTGTGGGCGCAGTGGGCTTGCTGCCCCGCACCGTCAAGGGAGAGCCCGGCGCCCAGAAGGCTGCCCGCCCCGGCGATATTATCCTGATGTGCGGCGGCCGGGTGGGCAAAGACGGTATCCATGGGGTGACCGCCTCCTCCGAGGTGGCCTCTCCAGGCACTCCGGCCGGGCATGTGCAGATCGGCGACCCCTATACCCAGAAAAACATGCAAGATTTCCTCCTGGAGGCCCGGGACCAGGGTCTCATCACCTTTATCACCGATTGCGGCGGCGGCGGACTGTCTTCCGCCCTGGGGGAATCGGCCCAAAAAGCCGGGGGGATAGAAGTCTGGCTGGAGCAGGTGCCCTTGAAATACCAGGGCCTGGACCCCTGGGAAATCTGGGTATCTGAATCCCAGGAGCGCATGGTGGTGGCCATCCGCCCGGAGAATGAGGCTTTCTTTAAGAACCTGGCCCGCAAACACGCGGTGGAAGCTACCGTTATCGGCCGCTATACCGATACCGGAGTGCTTCAGGTTAATTACCAGGGCCAAGCCTGCGCTTATATCGACCTGTCTTTCCTGGAGGAAGAGTTTCCCCCCTGGGAGTTTGACGCTGAGTGGCTGTCGGCGGCGCGGCGCCTCAGCGAACCGGTATTGGGGGAGCCGGCCGACCACCAGGGATTTCTGTTAGAGATGCTGGACCGCCCCAATATCTGCTCCCGGGAGTGGATTACCCGTCAGTACGACCATGAGGTCCAGGGGGGCAGCGTCCTCAAGCCGCTCATCGGCCGCCAGGCCCAGGTGCCCGGTGATGCCGCGGTGCTGCGGCCCCGCCTGGATTCTTCCCGGGGCCTGGCCGTGAGCCTGGCCCTCAACCCGGCGTACTCCCGCATCGATACCTACCACATGGCCGCGGTTACCATTGATGAGGCGGTGCGGCGGCTGCTGGCGGTGGGCGGGAGCCTTACGCATATCGCCGGGGTAGACAATTTCTGTTGGCCCAATGTGGAGTATGACCCTAAGGGCAATCCGGACGGCAGATACAAGGCGGCCCAACTGGTGCGGGCCACCTGGGCCTTGCGCGACCTGTGTCTGGCCTACGAGATTCCCCTGCTGTCCGGCAAAGACAGCATGTATGTGGACGGCCTGCTCCCTGGCGCCTTCGGGGAATTGCACCGGGTATCCGGACTGCCCACCCTGTTTTTCACCGCGGTGAGCCTGCTGGAGGAGCTTACCCGGGCCCTGACCCTGGACTGGAAGGCCCCCGGCGACTTGATTTACCTGGTGGGGCAGACGCACCCGGAACTGGGAGGCTCAGAATTTTACGAGATGTTGGGCTATGCTGGCGTAAGCGTGCCCCAGGTGCATCCCCAGGAATTCCTGGTTTACTACCGTCTCCTGGAAGAAGCGGGCCGCGGGCAACTGCTGGCCTCGGCCCACGGCCTCTATCGGGGCGGTTTGGGGGTCCACCTCGCCCTGGCCAGTCTGGCCGCCGGCTTGGGACTGGAGGTGGACCTGAGTCCGGTGGCTCCGGAGTCCCCGGCCCACGTCGCCCTATATGCCGAATCCGCGGGCCGGTTCCTGGTGAGCGTGGCCCCTTCCAACCAGGCCCGCTTCGAAAAACTCTTTAACGGCCAACCCCTGTACCGCCTGGGAGAAGTGCGGCGGGATAAAACTTTCAAAATCAACCGCGGCCGGCACACACTGCTGGAGACCTCCCTAAACACCCTCCAGGCCGCCTGGCAACGCCGCTTCGGCAACCTGATTTGAGGAAAATGGTTTTTGTGATAAAATATTAAAAAGTTATATCACTTTGCGCCTTGGCGTCTTTGCGTGAAACAGCTCTCGCAAAGGCGCTAAGACGCTAAGAAGGACCCGAACATGCATGCCGAGATGTTGGTGTTAAGGTTTCCCCGGGAAGTGGTGGACCAGCCCATTATTTATCGGTTGGTCAAGGATTATGATTTGATGTTCAATCTCCTTAAAGCCGCCATCAATCCCCGCCAGGAAGGGGTGATTGTTATGGAGCTCAGGGGCCATCCCAAGAATTTCCGCCGGGGCCTCAAGTATCTGCGGGATTCCGGCGTCAAGGTGCAGCGGGTGGCTCGGGATGTGCGACGCAATGAGGACCGCTGTTATCAATGCGGCACCTGCACCGCGGTCTGCCCCTCCGGGGCCTTGTACGTCAAACGGCCGGAGATGGAGGTCTGCTTCGACCCCGGCAAGTGCAGCGCCTGTGAACTGTGCTGCCCGGTCTGCCCGGCCCGAGCCATGGAGGTCCGGCTCAACCGCAGTGCCTTGTAATTCCGGCCAAACCCTGTGGTCAACTTTTTCATCGCGGTCTATTCCGCGGTCATCTCCTGCATCTACTTCTTCCTGCCCCTATATTTAAAGGGGAGCCTCCATTTCACCGGGGCCCAGATCGGCCTGCTCTATGCCGTGCTGAGTGTGAACGCCATCCTGGTGGCCTTTCCCCTGGGCGTTACCGGCGATCGCTATCCGGCCAGGATTTTAACCGGTCTTGGTCTAGCCGGAACCGCCTTGAGTCTCTGGGGCATGGCTGCGGTGGGACGGTTTTGGTTATTTCTGGCGGTCTTTTGGGGGTATGGCTTGAGTATGCAGCTTTTCCGGCAGTCGTTGGATATCCTCCTATTCAAAGATCAGCCTGCCGATGCCGCCCGCCACTTCGGACATTTCAACGCCATGCGCATGGGGGGTATGATGGGGGGCGTCCTGGTGGGAGGCGTCCTTTTCTATACCCTGGATTTTCCGCTCACCCTGAAACTTTTTGGCGTGGGTCTGCTATTGCTGCTGTTCTTCTCAGCGCGTTTACCCTTAACCCGGGGGGTGCAGGCCGGCTTATTTGAATACGGCCGGGACTTTTTGACCAGACCGGTCCTGTTTTTCGCCACCTGGCTGTTTCTGTTCACCCTGCATTGGGGCGCGGAGGCCACCAGCCTGGCTCTCTTTTTGCACCAAAATTTGGGCCTGGACCTCCGGGGAGTGGGGGTTTATATGGCGGGGGAGTTCGGTGTGGTCGCGCTCACCGCTTTTCTTTACGGCCGTTTTTGGGCCGGCCGCCTGAAACCCCTGACCTTTCTTTCCCTGGCCCTGGTGGCCTCCGGCACCGGCCACATCCTCATGACCTACCCGCCCCTGGCCTGGTCCTTTGCCTGGCGCGCCGTGCACGGCTTTGGAGACGGCCTCATCCTCATGGAGACTTACACCACCATCTCCCGCCTGTTCCACGTGGACCGCATCGGCGGCAACTCCAGCCTGATTTCGTTGACCACCACCCTGGGAGTCTTCGCCGGCTCCCTGATCTTCGGCCCCCTGGGCGCCGCCTACGGCTA
>JAUXZG010000079.1 GCA_030694005.1 Desulfobaccales bacterium
CTGAGAGCCATCCGGCTTTTTTACGGCCATTGCTTTGCAAGTCAACTGCAATTGATCATCGTCGTAATACAACAACATTTAAATGGTGCTCAGTTCAATCAGTTAAAAACTGCTTGAACTGAGTTGTTCAGGTTCGACTAAATACGGCGAAATAGCAGATTGGTTTTGCCTCGAATCACGAAGAACGCCTGTGCTTGGTGCAGTGTGAACCAGCGAGCGAAATCGGTAAAACCTCGATCCATTGTATAGAAACTGCCAGCTTCTGGTGCCAGTATGTCGAGCACATTGACCTCGTGCATCTTGCCACCGCTGATATGAATAAATGTTGGGATATTGCCGCGCAAATCGAGTAGCGTATGCATCTTGACTGCGGCCTTGGCTTTGCGAAAGTGCGCCCAAGGAAATACGCTCAAGCACAGATCAATGGTGATCGTGTCGAGCGCGTAAACCGTCTGATCCAACTCCACAGCAAAGCTGTCGTTGGCGTACAGTTTGCGTGTCGTCTGGATCAGAGTCATCGCAAAAGCTTCGTAAATGCGACAATCGCGTGATTCGTTGGCATCCGCCAATCTGCTGCGTGCGATGTTGCCACGAATGCCTAGATGATAGAGCTTCGCCTGATGAGCACGCAGACAGGTTTCGATGTCGCGCAAGCTCTCGCGATAAGTGAGCTGGGCAAAGGCCATGCTCAGAAATTGATCGAGATGCGAAAATTTGAGTGTTGGATAGCGACTTGGATATTTGGCCACACACTGTCGGAACGTGTGCAGTGACAGGTGTCCCATCAGTTGAGAAAACACGAGTTTCCCTGTGTGCATATACAAGCTCCTGACAAAAGTCAGAAGTTTGGCGCAAGTTGAAATCGATTATGGAAAAATATGTCATTTAGTGAATTGTATTTAATGAGTTACTATGTGTCAAAACTCAAATCTCCGGACAGTAGTGATTTAATGTATTTCATTTGCAATTTAGTATTAATATGCTAGCATTAACTTAGTCAGAAATGATTAATTCCCTTTGAGTTGCCCCTAAAATCGGCAATCCAATATTTGAGGCCATAAACCTGTCTCTTTTTATTTTTTCGTAAGCGTATTTTTACGCCTCAGCTACGAAAATAAAAGATAATTTTCCTACATAGGAAGGTGATGCACATGTTTATTAAGCCTATTTTAGCGTTTCCTCACCGTTCACCGTTCACCGTATTTAGTATTCTGTAAAAACAATACTTCCGCAGTGTCACAATTTTTTGTGCGACGCGGTGCTTTTACACAACTAACGAATCAACACCATTTAACTTAAATCAGCAAAAACGGTAAATATCATGAAAATCAACATGCCCGTCACTCAGCGTGAACTCATTCTTAAAGACTCGATTACGATTGTTTCTAAGACTGATCTGAAAGGTAGAATTACCTTTATCGTAAGCATCCGCCCAATACCGTATTGACAGCAGCGTTAGCTTTTTAAGAAGTTAACGTCACATTCCAAGGCAATAACTCAGCCACCCGATTGACAGGGTAATCGGCAATCACCGACAAGACATGGCGTAAATACGCCT
>JAUXZG010000098.1 GCA_030694005.1 Desulfobaccales bacterium
TGGCGGGCGATGGGCGACTCGAACGCCCGACCTTTGGTTCCGGAGACCAACGCTCTATCCACCTGAGCTAATCGCCCGCATTTAAAATATTATGCCAATCCCCCCCTTTTGTCAACCGGGGCCTGGGGGAGAGAGGGGCAAAGAGCTGAGCTCCCTGGCCCTTCCTCCACTACCTCAACCCCATAACTTAATCTCTGCAAATAGCCCTTGATTAACCGGGGGCTCTTTTCCTTGGGCAACCCACAAAATCCCTTCTTTGGGAGAAAAAACTGCGCTGACCACGGTGCCGGGGTTGGCAAGGTGGGCATCTGCCAGGATCGCCTGGATGGCCGCCGGGCTCAGTTTTCTACTCGCGGCCAGCTCCCTGAGCCGCCGGTCCCGGGCCTGGCTGTAAGCCTCGGTGAAATGATAGCGGGGCAGGGGGGAAAAAGGCGGCCGGGGCGGAAACCGTCCTTTTAAGGGCTGCATGGCCGGGCTTTGATAATGATTGGTGGCGGTGAGCAAGCCTCCTTCCGGCTGGCGCACCACCCCCCGGCGGGCGGCCAACTCCAGCACCGCCGCTTCCTTAGGGCCGCAGAGCATAAGATTGTTACCTATGGTTCCTGGGGTCTCAAGGATCCTGGCGGCCACCCCCCTCACCGTGCCCTCCTCTTCCAGGGCCTCCCTGAAGCGCAGGGCCGCAGGCACCCCCTTTAAGGTGCGCTCCCGGCTCATGGCGGAAAGCTGGGCCAGGGCCACGCCAGCTTTATTTATGCCGGTGCACACCCCCATATAGCCCGGCCAGGCCAAAGACGCCAGGGCCTGGCCCCGCTCCGGCTCCATGACAAACAGCGTCTGGAGTCTGACCATGATCTCGGTGAACAGGGGATAATCCAGGTTGCGCCCCATCACATAAGCGCCGTCTGCCGTATAGCCCTTCCCGGCGGCCAGGGCCGAACAGCGGGGAGTGTTGTTGGCCAGGTCATCCACCACATTGATGAGCAGCACCGTGCCCAGGCCTACCTGAGCTCCGGCCGCCACCCCCCGCATCTCCTGCTTAAGCCGTTCAGGAAGATAAGGCCAGAACCGCCGGACCAGGCAAAGCAACAGAGCATAAAGGGGGAGGGCGCCGCCATAAAGGCTGACCCGGGCCAGGTAAGTCAAAAGGGCCCGCCGCATCCGGCGGATCTCGGCCCCCAGAGCCTGCCCATGCTGCCGCCCTCTCTCCTCCGGCGAACCCCAAAGCTCTATAACGCGCAATATCAGTGCCCTTGAAGTTTTGGGGGAGGGCAGGGACCTCAGGTCCCTGCCCCTCCCCCCATATCCTCTATCTACTTCGCCAATCCGGCCAGTTTTTTCAGGTCCAGTTGTTGGGCGGCCAGGCGTAGGGGTTCCAGGTTGTTGAGGCCCTCCCCGTCGATTTTCACCCAGAACCGGTCCGCCACATTGATGCTCAATTCCCCTTGCTTGTCCTGGTGCCTAAAGGTCTCCAGGGCCTGGCAACCCTGGATTTGGGTGGTGCGGATGTGCTCTTCTGAGCTCTCTATTTCCACCTGTTGCAGCATTCCTAAAAAGGGCAAGGGTTTTCCCAGGAAATCGATGATATTGATTTCCAACCTCATCTCGCCGGAGCGGAATGAGGCTCTGGCCTCACTCATTTGCATCTTGTCGTGTTTGACCGTGCTGCCGGTGGGCTTCTGATCTGCTTCCCAGCCCGGGATCTTGATATCCACGAAGGGGAGCAATTCCTTGAAATGGACCGTTTGTGCCTGGACTGCCGGCACCAGGCCAAACAGCATGAGTGCCATGGCCAATGGAGCCAATTGCCATAACCGGCCTACTTTAGTCATGCGCCGCATCATTTAGCATCCTTTTATATGGACTATTATGAGGTTACGGGCCTTCTACTTTTTTAAGGTGTGCTGGTTATAGGAAAGTTTAGATTAATTTAGGGCGGAAGGCAAAAGCATTTGGCCAAGGACGAGGCAGGCCGGGGCTAGACTTAAGGAATCCCCGGCCTGCTTTTCCTGAACCTACCCTGACAAACTTAAAAACCCCTTATGGGATTGGGGGAGTTTTTTGTAAGGGTAAGGGGCCGCGCCCCTTAGCCCCCTCCCCCAATAATCCTATCCCAATATCGCCTTCAGGTCCTCGTCCGGGGTGGTGATGGGTTTGATGTTGAAGTTCTTCACCAGGACGTCCAGCACGTTGGGGCTGATGAAGGCCGGCAGACTGGGCCCCAGGCGCATATTTTTGATGCCCAGGTGCAGCAGGGTGAGCAGAATGGCCACCGCTTTCTGCTCGTACCACGACAGAATCAAAGACAGCGGCAGGTCATTGACCCCCACGCCAAAGGCGTTGGCCAGGGCCACGGCGATCTGGATGGCGGAGTAAGCGTCGTTGCACTGCCCCACGTCCAAAAGCCGGGGGATGCCGCCGATGTCGCCCAGGTCCTTGTCAAAGAAGCGGAACTTGCCGCAGGCCAGGGTCAGGACCACGCAGTCCTTGGGGACCTTTTCCACGAACTCGGTGTAGTAACTGCGCCCGGCTTTGGTGCCGTCACAGCCGCCCACCAGGAAGAAGTGGCGGATGTGCTTGTTTTTGACGGCCTCGATCACCTGGCCGGCCACGGACATCACCGTGTTGCGGGCAAACCCCACCATGACCGCGCGGCCATTTAAGTCTTCGGCAAAACCCGGCAAAGCCAGGGCCTTATCAATGACCGGCTTGAAGTTGCGGTCGGCGATATGGGGGATGCCCGGCCAGCCCACCACGCCGCAGGTAAACAGGTTGTCGGCATACGAGGCCTGGGGTTTTTGCAGGCAGTTGGTGGTCATGACGATGGCCCCGGGGAATTGGCCGAATTCTTTGATCTGGTTCTGCCAGGCGGTGCCGAAGTGGCCGTAGAAATGAGGATATTTTTTCAGGCCCGGATAACCGTGGGTGGGCAGCATCTCGCCGTGGGTATAAACATAGATGCCTTTACCGGCGCTCTGTTTGAGGATTTCTTCCAGGTCCAACAGGTCATGGCCGGAGACCAGGATGGCCTTGCCTTTCTTGTGCCCCAGGGGGACCTTGGTGGGCACCGGATGGCCGTAGCGGCCGGTATTGGCGGCATCCAGCAGTTCCATGGCCCTTAAGTTGATTTCGCCGCATTTCAAGCACAGCCCCAAAAGGTCGTTCAGGCCCAGGTCCTTATTAGCCGTGGCAGCCAGGCCCTCATGGATAAAGGCGTAGACCTGGTCGTCTTCCTGGCCCAGGATTTGGGCGTGGTCGGCATAGGCGCTGACCCCTTTGAGGCCAAAGAGCAGGGTGTGCCTCAAGGAACGGACATCCGCATCCTCGCCGGGGGCCGCGGCCAGGGCCACCGCCTCGGCCTGCTTCGCTAAGCCTTCCGGGGTGGCTTCGGGTTTGAAAGTGGCGGGCCCGGCGGGAAAGTCCGCCTGGCCGCCCGCGGCTTTTACCTTTTCTTTTAGGTTTTCTCTGAGGTAAGCACCCTGATTAATCAGTTTGACGAAGCGCTCCGGGTCGAAGTCCACGTTGGTCAGGGTGGCAAAGGTGGCCTCCACAGTGAACACGTTGACTTGCCGGTCGCTTATGCCCACCTGGCGCCCTCCCACTGCCACCTGGGCCAACCCCTGGAGGCAGTAAATCAACAGGTCTTGCAGGGCCGCCACCTCGGGCTGCTTGCCGCAAACTCCCAGGACGGTGCAGCCTTCACCCTTAGCGGTCTGTTCGCATTGATAGCAAAACATAACTTCCCCTCCCGTAACCTATTTTGGATTTAATTAAATTTTTTTGGCGGCAACGGTGCCCGCCAGTGCTTGCCTGCCAAGTTTTATGGAAAGAATTTAATCAGGATCGCCGGGGCGCGCCTTGACTTAAGACAAGAAGAGAAAAAAAATCGCTTACAAGCACTTTTCCCTGCATCTGCTGGAAAAATAAGCATTTTTTTAAGGATGACCAGTGGCCGGGGAATTTTTTTAGCAGAAGCACAGGCTTTTTTTGTGGGGGGAGGGCCAGGGACCTGAGGTCCACTTACAATCTCCCCCCACACCCCCCACCCAACCCGCAAAAGTAGGCAGGGGCAGGGGTCCACGACCCCTCCCCCACCCTCCTCTCCACTATTCCAGCAAGTCCTTCAAGGCCTCGAGTTCGGTGCGGATGTCGTGCAGTAGGGTCAGGAGTTGATTCTGGGGGGAAGGGGGCAATAGGGGCGGCTGAAATAGGGCGGGGCGTTGGGCCGCCTGGGGGTGGAGCTGGCGGCGCATGGCCGCCAGAGTAAGTTTTTCTTCGTCCCTTAGGCGTTTGATCTCAAAGATGAGTTGGATGTCGGTAAAACGGTACAGGCGGTGTTTGGTGCTCCGGCGGTTGGGCTTGAGCAGTTTCCCCCGGCTTTCCCAGTAGCGCAGGACATGGGGCGGCACCCCGGTGATGCGGCTTGCTTCACCGATGGTGTAGAACAGTTTGCGCGGGAATTCCTCTTCCACTCCTCTCCTTAACGCAGTTGGGCGCCCAGGTCCTTGGCCAGGGCTTTCACCAGGGCCTCATGGTGCCGGTTTACCAGGTCGTCCGTCAAGGTCCGCGCCGGGTCCCGGTAGGAGAGGCGAAAGGCCAGGCTGCGTTTGCCGGGGGGGATGGGGTCTCCGGAGTAAACATCAAAGAGACGGGCTTCCTCCAGATAAGGGCGGCCGTGGTGGTACAGGGCTTGAGCCACCCGGGCCGCGGGCACCGCGTCCTCCAGCACCAGGGCGATATCCCGATAAGCGGCCGGGTAACGGGGCAGGGGAGTGTATAGGGGAAAGGCCTGGGCCGCGGCGGTCATCGCCTCGAACTTCAGGTTAAACACCCAGACGGCCCCTTCCAGGTCAAGCCTGTCGGCGATTTCGGGCTTAAGTTCCCCCAAACACCCCAACTTCAGGTCCCCGGCATAAATTATGGCCCCTTGCCTGAGATAAACGGGCAGGTCTTCCCGGTGGAAGGCCGCTTCAGGAATCAGCAGGCCGTCCAGCAAGGTCTCCACCACGCCCTTGAGGCCAAAGAAATCCACGGGGTCCTTGCCGGCCAGCCAGGAAGCTTCCTCCCGGGCGCCATACATCAGCCCGGTGAGCCATTGCTCCTCCCGGGGGAGGTCTGCCCCGGTCTGGGGGACAAAGACCTTGGAAAGCTCAAAAAGGCGCACGTCCAGGATTTGTTTTAAGGTATTGCGGCGCAAGCTGTCCAACAGGCCGGGGAGCAACGAGGTGCGCATCTGGGCCTGTTCCTCGCTCAAAGGATTGGCCAGGCGCAGGGCGGCGTCCGCCTCTCCCAGCAAGGCCCCCAGCCTCTCCGGCTGAAAGGCGTAGGTGATCACCTCAAAGAACCCCTGGCCCAAGAGAAGCTGCTTGGCCTCCTGGCGCAGCCGCGCCTCCGGCCCCGGCCGGGGGGTGGCCACCTCCCCTTGAGGCAGGGTCACCGGAATCTCCTCATAGCCGGACAGGCGGGCCACCTCCTCGATGAGGTCGATCTCCCTTTCCAAGTCCCCCCTAAAGGAGGGCACCTGCACCTCCAGGGTATCCGCCTCCGCCTCCACCGCCGGCAGGTGCAGTCGCTTCAGCAACCTGGACACCTGCGCTTTAGAGAAATTAGTGCCCAACACTTCATTGGTACGGGAAACCCTTAAAGACAGGCGGGGATGGTAGATGGGGTTGGGGTATTCGTCCAGGCGGCCGGACAAGGCCATCCCGCGGCCCACCTCGGCCATTAGCTGGGTAGCCCGCTCCAGGGCATGAATCACCCCGTCCGGGTCCACCCCGCGCTCGAAGCGATAGGAGGCCTCGGTGCTTAAGCCCAGGCGTTTAGCGGTGCGGCGGATGGTGGGGGGATTGAAATAAGCGCTTTCGATCAACACCTGCCGGGTGGCGCCGGTGACTTCGGATTCCAGGCCGCCCATAATGCCGGCCAGGGCCACGGGCTGGGCCGCGTCGCAGATGAGCAGGGTCTCACCGTCCAGGGGCCGCTCCTGGCCGTCCAGGGTCACAAAGGCGCGCTCCCCCCCATGAGGCCGGCGCACCACGATTTCCCCGCCCTGAAGGCGCTCAAAGTCAAAGGCGTGCAGGGGCTGGCCGAATTCCAACAACACATAGTTGGTAACATCCACCAGGTTATTGATGGCCCTTAAGCCTGCGAGCTGCAGGCGGCGCCGCAGCCAGAAGGGCGAAGGGCCTACCGTCAGGTCCACCAACAGCCGGGCGGCGTAACGGGGACAGCCGATGGGGTCCAGGATGGTTATCTTGGCCCTCTGGGATGCCGGCTCGGGATCCGGCGAGACCAGAACCTCCGGGTGGCGCAGGGGCTGGCGAATAAGCGCCGCCACCTCCCGGGCCAGGCCCAGGACGCTTAAACAGTCCGGCCGGTTGGGGGTCACCGCCACTTCCAGAACGGTGTCGGCCAGGTTCAAGGCCGCGGCCACGTCCCGACCTAGAGGGATGTCCTGGGGGATCTCCATCAGACCGGTATGGTCCGCGGACAGCCCCAACTCATCTTCCGCCAGGAGCATCCCTTCGGAGACCACCCCCCGCAGTTTGGCGGCCTTGACCTTTCTGTCCTGGGATAGGGTGGCCCCGGGGGGGGCGAAAGGATAGAGGCGTCCCGGGGCCACATTGGGCGCGCCGCACACCACCTTATAAGTGCGGGCGCCGTCTGCCACCTCCGCCACCTGCAAGCGATCGGCCTGGGGGTGCGGCTCAACCCGGGTTACCTTGCCCACCACCACCCCGGAAAATTCCGGGACCACCGCTTCTACGGCCTCCACTTCCAGACCCGCCATGGTCAGCCTGTCCGCCAGGACCGCGGCCTCCACCGTGAGGTCCACAAAATCCTTAAGCCAGTTGAGACTCAAACGCATAATGGGTTAATTTACCCCCCTTGAGGACAAAACTCAAGACCCCGGTGGCCTTAAAAGTTTTAGTGGGGGAGGGGGCTAAGGGCCGCGGGCCCTTACCCTTACAAAAAACTCCCCCCACACCCCCCCAATCCCTTAAGTTTTTTAGCTTGAGGAGGCGGGGCTGGTAGCCCCGCCTCCTCAAGCTAACATACGCGGGTTGCGAGGGGGGTGTGGGGGGAGGGCAGGGGCCACTTACAAAAAAGCCCCTGGCCCTCCCCCCGCAAATAAAAAGGGACCGACAACGGTCCCTTTCAAGAAGCCCTAGTGATTAGGTAATGGGGCTATTCCCCCTTAAAACCTGCCTGGCCCCTCGGCTCTAGGCCTTTTCTTTGGCCTTACGCCTAAAGCCCCGCTCCCCCAAGCCCTTTTCTTTGGCCAACTTGCGGCGCTGTTCGGAGTATTCTTTGCAAACCAGGGGGAATTTCTTGGGCTCCAGACCGTAGCGGCGATAATATTCGGCGGGAGCCAAATGGTGGGCCTTGCGCAAATGGGCCTTCAAAGTGCGCATCTTTTTGCCGCATTCCAAGCAAAGAACATACTTCTCTTTAACGATCTCATTCAAGGGCACGGACGGTTTCTTTACTACTTCCGCCCCCCTGGCCTTCTCGCCGGGCAGGGCCGCCCCCGCCATAACCTCACCACCTTCCAGGGAGGCTAAAAGATTATACACATCTTTAATCTCCTCCACTAGTTCATTGGGGGTGAGTTCACTCATAGAGGCATGGGAAATTACGATCTGGGCCGTTAATTTGAGAACTTCGCTGGCCATAAGCTCCTTTCCTTCCTTTTTATTTTTTAATTAACAATGGGGTGAAATAGTTCTGAGATAACCCTAATACAGCTTTATATTTAACCACCATTTCAGTGTCAAGCAATTTTTTAATAGTTATAATTTTTTTTACAAACCATAGCGTTTCATTCTTGAGTAATTGAAAGAATTACCCTGCAACTCACGACTTACTTCCCCGAGCCATATTTTGCAAAGTGGCGGGGTCTATAATGGTTATCCTGCCCTTATCCACCTCAATCAATCCCAAACTTTTAAATCGGGCCAAAGTGCGGGACAGGGTTTCACTGATAGTCCCTAGGTAAGCAGCCAGATGGGTCTTAGTGGTGGGCAATTCGCAAGTCAAACCTGCAGCTATCCTGCCATGAGTCTCCCGGCATCTTTCCAGGATATAACGGGCCAGACGGGCCGATACTTCCTTTAGGGATAAATCTTCCAGTTGCCGGGTCAAATGAAACATCAACCGGCTTAAGGTGGCCAACATATTGCGGGCCAGGGCCGGCGAGTCGGCCAAATGTCGCAAAAAAGGCGTTTTGGGAAAGAACAGGGTTTGGCAAACCTCCAGGGCTATGGCCGTGGCCGGATAGGGGCTTTCCGCAAAGACTGCGGCCTCGCCGAAGGTTTCCCCGGGCCCCACCAGTCTGATGATGTATTCTTTGCCCTTCAGCGAACTTTTCACCAGCTTTACTTGACCCGTTATCAGGATATAAAATCCCTGGGCCTCTTTGCCTTCCCAAAAAATGGGGGTCTGCCGGGGAAAAGCGCGACTTACCGCCAGTTGGGCCAGGGCTTTAAGGTCGGCATCTTGCAGCCCGGAGTAGAGATAGATCTTTCTAAGTATTGCCGTTTTTTCATTGGGCATTTGCTGGCACTCACTTGTTACCGGTTTTTTTAAAATTCTTATCCCTTTTGCCTTTTTAATCAAGGACTTTGTGGCCCAGTCGGCCTCCAAGCCAGGGAAATTTGCCGTTAGGGACCGTAAGACCCAAATTAAGAGCTCTGAAAAATTGGCTCTGGGAATCCAAATACCTCAAAAAGCCATGGGAATATACAGCCGGCGACCTCGCCGGCTCAATAACCGCCGAAGGCGGCGGTTCTACAGCTTATTTCCCCAATGGCTCACTGATGCATAAAACGCTTTCTTCAAAGGTCTTTAATTAACCAACCTTATATGCCTGTCACTGGACTTAACCCCCCCGGTCTTTCAAGTTGACGGCAAGTGGCCGCCTTTGGTAGAGTGCTAGCGCCATCAGCCATAATTTTAAAGGAAGGCATCGCCGGCCTGGGGCGGAACTTTTATATCCGAAAGGAGCGTGTCATGATCTGGCAAAGGTGGGGCGCGGTGGTTTTGTTGGCGGGGATTTGGTTAGCGGGGGGCTGCGCCCCTAAAGAAGCTAACGAGATCCGCATCGGGGTCAACGCCGAACTCACCGGCAGCAAGCCCACCGTAGGGGATTCCTGCAAAAAAGCGGCAGAACTCCTGGCGGAGCAGGTGAACAAAGATTGGGGCCTGCAAGTGGGCGATAAGAAATACCCCATAAAATTGTTCATCGAAGACAATGAGGACAAAGCTGAATCCGCCGCGGCCGCGGCCCAAAAGCTTATCAGCCAAAACAACGTCCTGGCCATCATCGGCCCCAACGCCTCGGGCAACGCCATCCCCGCGGCCCGCATCACCGAAGATGCCGGGGTGATCATGATCAGCCCCTGGTCCACCAACCCCAAGACCACGGAAGGCAAGAAATTCGCCTTCCGGGCCTGCTTTCTCGACGACTTCCAGGGCCAGGTGATGGCCAAGTTCGCCCGGGAGAATTTGCAGGCCCAAACCGCCGCGGTGCTCTATGATGTGGCCTCGGAATACAACAAAGGCATTGCCGAGTTCTTCAAGAAATTCTTCGAGGCCTCCGGCGGCAAGGTGGTGGCCTTCGAATCCTATACCAAGGACGATAAGGACTTCTCTTCCCAACTCACCACCATCAAGGCGGCCAACCCCCAGGTGCTCTTCCTGCCCAACTATTACAACGAGGTGCCCCTGCAAGCCCAGCAAGCCCGGCGCTTGGGCCTGGCCTGCGCCATCATCGGCTCCGACTCCTGGGGGAGCCAGGAACTGCTGACCCTGGGGGCCAAAGACCTGGAAGGCAGCTATTTCAGCACCCATTACGCCCCGGACATCGCCACGGAAAAGGCCCAGAAATTTATCCGGGACTATGAAGCCAAGTACGGCAAAAAGCCTGACGATGTGGCCGCCCTCACCTATGACGCCGGCCAACTGCTGCTGGCGGCCATCGCCAAGGCCGGGGCGCTGGACCGGAAAAAGGTGAGGGACGCCCTGGCCACCATAGAGGAATTCGAAGGGGGCACCGGCAAAATGCAGTTCAAAAACACCTGCGACCCCATCAAGAGCGCCGTCATCCTGCAAATCAAAAACGGGCAGTTTAAATACTATTCCACGGCGCAGCCATGATAGCAAATTTGGGGGAGGGGGCTAAGGGCCGCGGGCCCACTTACAATCCTCCCCCAATCCCCCTCCCCCATTCCCTTATGGGTATTATTTTGCAGGGGAAGGCGGGGCCACAGGCCCCGCCTTCCCCTGCCAACTTACACGGGTTGGGAGGGGGGTGTGGGGGGAGGGCAGGGAGCTTAGCTCCCTGGCCCTCCCCCCACAGTCCTACCTATCCTCCCCTTCCACCCTTGCTTTAAACTCCGCCACTGCCTGGGGGATAAGTCTTCTGATAAACACCGTCTGATCCATGGTTGAAAGTTTTAGGTAGGCCTCGTATTGCGGGTGATCCGGTGAGAGCCGGGGGACCTCCCGGGCGAAGTTGGCTCCCAGGCGCCAGGCCTGTTGTACCAACTCGATGATGGGGGTGTCAAGCCCCGGCGGCTCCTTAACCCATCCCAGGCGGCGCATGACTTCGAACCGCTGCCGGTCCACCAGGGCAAAGGCGGTATCCATGATCTTTAATTTCGTGGCATAATCTATATCATCCAAGCGAAACCTGAGTGACCCCCCCAGTCCCCGAGCCCCCATGATCAGGTCGAAATTAACATAAAGGTTTTCCTCCCCCGGGGTGGCCAGATATAGAAGGGTCTGGGGGCTCAGGTCCCGAAGCCGGGTCTGGGGGCCGAATTGTTCTTTAAAACGGGCCAGCCAGGTGCGGAAGCCCTGATCCGCCGCCATCTTTTGGCGGAAACGGTCCAGGTCGATGACTTCAGCCACGGCCGCCCTCTCTTCGCCCATTTTCCTGAGACTGACTCACCATTCTCAGCCCCCGGTAAAGATATTGGATCCCAGAAAGGGCGGTAAGCCCGCCGGTGAGCCAAAATAAGCCCAGGAGTAACTCCAGCGGCACAAACCAGATCTTGCCCACCAGCACCACCAACACGGTGGCCAGCTGTAGGGTAGCGGTCCATTTGCCCGCTAACGAGGGCCTGATAGTCAGAGGATATTCCGCCAGCCGCAATAACAGCACCCCCAAGGCCAGGGCCACATCCCGGCTGATGACCACCACCGTGAGCCAGGGGGGAATCTGGTGAGCAATACTTAAGGTGACAAAGCTGGAAGATATCAGCAGTTTGTCCGCCAAAGGGTCCAGGTAGCTTCCCAGGCGCGACTTCTGCTGCCAGCGCCGGGCAATAAGACCATCCGCCAAATCACTCAAACCGGCTAAGAGAAAAACAATGAGCGCCTTGCGGTAACACCCCTGGATTAAAAAAATGATGAATAAGGGGGTGAGGAGGATGCGAGCCAGGGTGATAAGGTTGGGAATGGTGAGACTGGCTCGAGAATAGGACCGGGAGACCATAAGTTAGTTTTCGGTTTTCGGTTTTCGGTTAAGAACTTTAACATAATAATCTACTGGAAAACAATTATTGGGAAGTGGGAAAACTTTTTGGGGTTATATAGGACCGGGAGGGGGGTGGGGGGTGGGCACTTACAAAAAAGTCCCTGGCCCTCCCCCAAAAAAATTGTGGTTATTTATTATGCCCTTTGCGCCGCACAGGGCATAATAAAATTATCTAAAAATTCTCTCAAAAGGGAGTGCTTATGCGGGCGGTGGTGCAGCGGGTGAAGGAGGCCTGGGTGCGGGTGGGGGAGGAAGAGGTAGCCAGGATTGGGGGTGGTCTGCTGGTGTTGGCGGGGGTGGCAGCCGATGACGGCCCGGCAGATGTAGCTTATATGGCCCAGAAGCTGGCCCATTTGCGCGTCTTTGCCGGTGAGGGGCGCCTGATGCACTTCTCTTTGCTGGACCTCAACGGCGAGGTTCTTTTGGTCTCCCAGTTCACCATCCTGGGGGATTGCCGCAAAGGCCGGCGTCCCTCCTTTGAGGCCGCAGCCCCGCCAGAGCTGGCTGAGAAGCTTTATGAAGACCTGGCCGCAGCCCTTACCGGACACGGTCTTAAGGTGGCCACCGGCCGCTTCCGCCAGATGATGGAGGTGGGCCTGATCAATGACGGGCCGGTCACCTTGCTCCTGGACAGCAAAAGAAATTTTTGAGGCCTCATGCCGGGGATTGACAAGCTTATTCCAGAAATGTATGGTTTTCGCAAACTTATCCGGTGTAGAGCTGGGTGTAAAGGGATCCCCCAACCAGTGTCCTCCCGGAAAACTAATATTCTTTCTCCGGTGGTAGGGGCACGGCGGGCCGTGCCTTAACCCGCGCGGGCTCGACTATCGCAGACTAAAGCCTGTGGCTACAGTTATTAGGCCTCATGGGGAAAACTATTTAGGCACAGAAACACGGGAGGCAAAATGAAGCTTTTCGACTTGCAGGAATTAGCCAAATTCAGCACCGCCAAGCCACATCGGGAATTAATCTTCGACTCTCCCAACCTTAGGGTGTTGAACTTCAATTTCGAGCCGGACCAGGAGTTGCCGGTCCATTCTCACTCCGCCGATTCGGATGTGGCCTTGCTTATTTTGGAAGGAGAAGGGGTGTTCACCGGAGGTGCCGAGGAACTGCCCGCCAGGGCCGGGGTTCTCCAGATCATGCCGGTGACCCAGCCCCACGGCCTCAAGGCCAAGACCCGGCTGCGGCTGCTGGTGTTTATTGCCCCTACCCTTTAATCCTCTAAAAACGGTTTAGGACAACTCTTTGGAAGGAAAATATCCCAAAAGACAACTGCCCCATGTTAGCTATCTATTTGAAGGATCAACACTTCAACCCTCCCGATGACCCCATCTATTATCTCCTCGCCCGGGACGGGTTGTTTCTCGTAAAGCGTACCCAGTTCTTTGAAGCCGCGGTGCCGGCCGGGGGCATCCCCTGGCTTAAGTCCCAGGAGCCCGGGGTCCGCCTGACCGCGCCTCCCATACCTGCAGTCCTGCTGCTTCAGGCGGTGTCTTTCTTTAAAGCTGTTTTTAAGCGCTATCACAGCGAAGCCGTGGCTCTGCTGGCCTGGCGGGAGGCTCCCCGGGCCTATGAGCTGGTCATCCCCCACCAGACCGTGGGGGGCGGCCACTGCGACTACGAGGTGCGGGAATTTCCCGCCGGGCTCGTCCGCCTGGGCACCATCCACAGCCACGCGGGCCTGGAAGCCTTTCACTCCGAACGGGATGAAGCCGACGAACGCCATGAGGACGGCTTTCACCTCACGGTGGGCAACCTGGACGGCGACCTGACCATGTCCTGCTCCGTGGTGGTTCAGGGCTACCGGGGCCAGATACCCCCGGAACACCTGTTTTCACCCTATCCCATCCCCTGGGCGAAGCTGCCCCCGGAGGCAGACTGGGACGAGGAGGTGGCCGCCAAAGTCACCCCGCTGCCCAGGCCTATAGAGTTTGGTACTTGAGGGGAGGATTGTAAGGGGGCCTGCGACCCCTGGCCCCCTCCCCCAAGGAGCTATAATGCTAGAAATCAAAGCCATCGGTATCGGGGGGATCGGTTGCGCCTTGCTGCCTTTCTTGTGTCGTTTTCTCCAGTATTCCCGAGAGCCGGCCCGTCTCACCTTGATTGATGGAGATCGCTTTGCGCGGCAAAATGCCGTCCGTCAGGCCTTCGGCCGTCTGGGCAACAAGGCGGAGGTCAAGGCGGCAGAATTGGCCCAGGAGTTTGAGGCCCTGTCCTTTAGGTCGGTGCCGGAATATGTCACCGCCGAAAATGCGGCCCGGCTGATCTTTTCCGGGGAGGTGGTCTTTCTCATGGTGGACAACCACGCCTCCCGTCACCTGGTGAGCGATTATGCCGGCACCCTTCCGGACCTCACCCTGATCTCCGGAGGCAACGATTATGAGGACGGCAATGTCCAGGTGTATGTGAAGCAAAATGGTCGGGGTTTAACCCCATCTTTAAGCCGTTACCATCCGGAAATCGCCCACCCCCAGGATCAGAACCCCGCCACCCTCTCCTGCGAGGAGTTTATGGCCCGGAGCGTTCCGCAGCTTCTGTTCACCAATCTTTCGGTGGCTGCCCTCATGCTCAACGCCTTCTATGCCCTGAGGCAAGAGCGCCTGGAATACTCCGAGGTCTATCTGGACATCGTCAAGAATATTTGTCGGCCGGTTACCCGGCCGGTTTAGGTGGGCGGCCAGGAGAATATAAGGTATGTCGGGCTGGACCGGGGCCTAGGGTTTTTGTCCCCCGCTGATTAACAATGCCTTGGTCTCGATAATTCAGTCCTAACATCCCCCCTAATTTATCAGGTCACCCTTTAAGCACTCGACGTTTCTTCCGGGAGGGGATGGTTTTGGGGACCGGGTCCTTCACGGGAGCCAATGGTTTAATTTCCGCGACAAAATCATATTCCTTGCCCATATACTTAAATTTTTTAGGCTGAACCACGATTTTTTGCTGATAAATCTGCTTGCCTTCCACATAGCCGGCTAAATGAATGCTGGGCGACCAGACGACATATTCCAACCAGCCCTGGGCCGGGACTATCAGGACAGCACTGCTGTTGACCGAAGGAACGGTTACCTCATAATTGGAATAATTTTGAATTATTCCGGTATAAGACCGAGTGCGCTTTCTCTCTTTCAAGTTAGATTTGGTTAAGGGAAGATCGCGTAGCTCAGGCAGGGCGTTGGCATCGCTGCGCTTTATTATGTCAATGACATCCAAAAAAACCGAGGTGTCCTCGGGACCTTTATTTTTTCTTCCCCGCAGATCATCCAAATATAGGTATTTTTGTAATTTACCGTTCTCATAAACAATCTCTTCCCTATGACGGTCGGTGGCGCACCCCAAAAATAAAAATATTAATATTAAAAAAAATAGTGTGTTCTTGGCCATCAGCCAACTACCCGGCTATTTAAGCGGTTGCGGTCCAAAAGGTCGATAGCCGCTACTTAAGGGTTTTTCACTGAACTCATAATCCACAATGCCGTCATAATCAATCTTGAGCTTGGTCAGTTTCCGGCTGTAATTTATCATGGCAATGGATCTGGCAAAAGGAGTGGGGTCGCCTTGGGTGGGAGCAGGAGAGATCAGGGCCCCGAAGCTGCCCACCCCTAAGTTGACGCCCGAACCTATCCCAAAACCCCCGAAGCCCAGGTTACAGACGGTGCCGGAACGCACATCCCGGTATTGCCCCGAGGCATAGCCATCTTTATCCGCATCAATAATCTCCGCATGTTGGACCGACATGCACCCCGAGAATCCCAGGATCATAACCATAATCAAACCCAAGTATTTCATGGAGAGAACTCCTTGGCGGCCAGAATCTTTAAGGTCGGCGGTAACTCTTAGCGTCCCCGTCAATTGGAGCGGCCCCCGGACAATCCAGCCACCGCCCAAATCTTCCTAAAATTACCAGTTGATAAATTTTTAAACGGGATTTTAAAGGATATTAAGACAAGGTCTTTTTAGAGGACTTAATCGGAAATTTTTGCGTCAACTTAAATTTTTTCTTTAGCAGTGATGGCCGCGCCCTTCCCTTTCTCACCCCCCAGGTCCACCGCCTCCCCGGTGAGGGCCGCCACCTCCGCCAGCAACGCGGCGAGCAGTTCTCTCTCTTTAACTTTGCGCACCAGTTTGCCCTTCTTAAACAAGGCCCCCACCCGGCGGCCCCCGGCGATGCCCACATCCGCCTCCCGGGCTTCGCCGGGCCCGTTCACCACGCAGCCCATGATGGCCACTTTGATGGGGGTAACCACCGTCAGCAGGCGACGCTCCACCTCCTCGGCCAAGGGGAAAAGGTCGATCTTGCAGCGGCCGCAGGTGGGGCAGGAGATCAGCTCCACCCCCCGCGCTCTCAGGTGCAAGGCCCTGAGGATTTCATAAGCCACCCGCACCTCTTCCTGAGGGTCCCGGGTGAGGGAAACTCTCAAGGTGTCACCGATACCTTCGTTAAGGAGCAGGCCAATGCCTAAGGCAGATTTGACCGTGCCGGCGATGAGCCCCCCGGCCTCGGTGACCCCCAGGTGCAGAGGATAATCCACCTGTCGGGATAATTGACGATAGGCCGCCACGGTAGTTAGAACATCCGAGGACTTTAAAGAAATTTTGAAGTCGGCAAAGCCCCAGTCCTCGAATTGCCTTACCCACCTAAGGGCGCTGGCCACCAGCGCCGCGGCCGTGGGCGCGCCGTGCTGGGCCAGCAGGTCGGCTTCCAGGGAGCCGGCATTCACCCCCAGGCGCAGGGACACGCCTCGGCGGCGGCAGGCCTCCACCACCTCTTTAGTTTTCTTAAGGCCGCCCAGGTTGCCGGGGTTGATCCTTACCGCGTCGGCCCCCTGCTCCAAAGCCGCCAGGGCCAGGCGGTGGTTGAAGTGGACGTCGGCGATAAGCGGCACCGGACTTTCGGCCTTGATCTCCCCAAAGGCCTGGGCCGCCTTCAGGTCCGGCACGGCCAGGCGCACCACTTCGCACCCGGCCGCGGCCAGGCGCTGAATCTGGGCCAGGGTGGCGCCCACCTGGGCGGTGTCGGTGTTGGTCATGGACTGGACCACCACCGGGGCCCCGCCCCCGATCTGCACCGGACCGATATAAATGGCCCTGGTGGGCTTGCGGTTTATGGGGACGATTGAGGGATCTGTCATTTCCATAAGATTATCCAGATATTATCGGAAACCCGGATAGAGCGCAAGGTTAAGATGTGACTGGGGGAGGGAGCCAGGGGCCGTAGGCCCCTGCCCCCTCCCCCAGACCCCCTCCCCCAACCCCTTAACTTTGGCTGGGTAAGGCGGGGCCTTTGGCCCCGCCTTACCCAGCTCATATATGCGGGTTGGGAGGGGGGTGTGGGGGGAGATTGTAAGTGGAACTCAGTTCCCTGGCCCTCCCCCCACCCTTCACTCAAACTTCGGCTGACGTTTTTCCAGGAAAGCCGCCGCGCCTTCTTTGGCGTCCGGGGAGGCAAAGCACCTGGCAAAGGCCTCGGTTTCCAGGGCGTAGCCGGCTCTTAAATAAAGGTCCACCCCCCGGTCGATGGCCTGTTTTACGGCCCCCACGGCCACCCTCCCCTTCTGGGCCAGAGAACGCGCCACTTTCAGACATTCATCCATAAACACTGCCGCGGGAAATATTTGGGCCACCAGGCCCAGGGTCCTGGCTTCGGCCGCGTCAATCAGGCGGCCGGTAAGGCAGAGTTCCTTGGCCAGGCCCTTGCCCACCAGGCGGGCCAGGCGTTGAGTGCCGCCAAAACCGGGGATAATCCCCAGGTTGATCTCCGGCTGGCCGAACTTGGCATCTTCAGAGGCGTAGACAAAATCGCAGGCCATAGCCATCTCACAGCCGCCCCCTAAAGCAAAGCCGTTCACGCAGGCGATCACCGGTATCTCCAGCTCTTCTATCATAAAGGCGAGGCGATGAGCCGTCTGGGAAAAGCGCCTGGCGGCCAAGGGGTCAAGCTTAAGAAAAACCTTGATGTCCGCCCCGGCGATAAAGGCCCGGCCCTGGCCGGTCATGATCAGAACGCGAATCTTGGGGTCTTTGCCTACCTTCTCTAAAACCTCGGCAATTTCCCCCATCATCTCTGGGGTCAGGGCATTCAGTTTTTCCGGGCGATTGAAGGTCAGGGTGGCCACCTTCCCCTCTACATTAAAAAGCACAGTCTTATAAGACATGATGCCCTCCTTAAATATTTTCCTCACCCCTTTGCCGCCCTTCAGGGCGGCGCCAGCTTTTAGAATTCAACTTTTAGCGGCTCCACTTCCTCCAGGGTAGTGGGCCGCCAGCGGGGCCGGTCATCTCTGTCGATCAGCCGGGCCCGGATGCCTTCCAGGTAATCCGGGTGTTGCACCATAAACTCAGCGGCCCTGGCCTCTCGGGCGAAAACCTCCGGCAGGGGGCGGCCCTCATTTAAGCGCAGCAACTTGAGGGTAAGGGCCAGGGCCGTGGGCGAACGTTCCGAAAGCCGCTGAAAGACCTCCTCGCACCACCGGGTTTTATAACGGCAACTGGACAGGGAGGCCATGATCTCCTGAAGGGTCGCCTTACCGGCAAAATGAGTCGCCACCCAGGCATCCTTTTCTGGTTTTGAGAGTATGGCATCTTCGGCCAAAGTGGCAAGAACCTCCTGAAGTTGCTTAACCGCCTCCCCTTTTCCCAAAGAGAGCCTTTCTGAGAATCTTTTAAGAATCTCAAATAGTTCCGGCAGGCGCGTCGTCTCTACCAGATGGGTGGCCAAACCCAACCGGACACACTCGCCCCCCAGCATTTCATAACCTGTCAGAGCCAGGTATTCGGGATAGCCCGGGGGACATTTATTAAACAGCCACCCGGTGGCCCCCACATCCGGGAAAAACCCGATCCTGGTCTCAGGCATGGCCATGCGGGTGCGCTCCGTCGCCACCACGACATCGGCCCCGGCCGCCAGACCCAGGCCTCCTCCCATGGTGATGCCATCGGCCAGCAACATCAGGGGTTTGGGAAATTGATGGATAAAGAGGTCCAGGGCGTACTCTTGCCGGAAAAACGCCACCGCCTGGGCCACGTCCTTCTCCTGAACCGCCCGGGCCAGGCCCTTTAGGTCGCCGCCGGCGCAGAACCCCTGGCCGCCGGCCCCCTGCAACAGGACCAGGCGAAAGCGGTCATTGGCCAGCGCTTCCTTAAGGGCCTGGTGGATAAGGTGGATCATCTGCAGGTTCAGGGTGTTCAAAACCTGGGGCCGATTAAGGACAATCGCCAGCAGGTGAGGCTGATATTTAACCTGAACGGGTAACTCCGGATCAGACAAGACGGCCATGGCCTTATTTTCCCTGGCGGGGAGAAGTTTGTGGGGCGGGGTAAGTCCCCATGGCCCTTTCCACCCACCCCAATCCCCTCTCAGCGCTATCCATGTTTTTGCGCCCAAAAGATGAGTTGGGGGAGTTTGGCGTCTCCCATGAAAGGAATGGGCGCCAGAACGGTTTCCCAGCGGTGGATCTGATATTGGGGGAATTGGGCCTTAAGTTCCTCCGGGGTGGGAAAGTGGTGCACCAGGTTGCCGTCCGGGGTGGCGATGTCCACCAGGGTGTCGGGCTCCAGTTCCAGGGTCTGGGGGAGCCGGACCCGTTCCCCGGCCTCTCTAGGTGAGGTATAGATGAACAGGTGGCCGCCCGGCATCAACACCCGGTCCAGTTCCCGGCAATAATCCTTGAAGGTCTGGGTATCACCGTGATTGATGGCATTGATGCTCACGGCCAGGTCAAAGGAAGCGGGAAGAAACGGCAGGCGGCGGAGGTCGGCCCGGGCCAGGTGGGCCAGGTGAGCAGGCGCCCCCTCCGACTTAAGTCGGGCGTTGAGTGCCTGCAAAACTACTACTTCCCGGTCCACCCCCCAGGCCAGGAAGCCCGCCAGGGCCAGGGGGAGCAGATGGCGGCCCGCGCCGCAACCCGCGTCCAGCACCAGCCGGCAGCCGGCTTTTTTCATAAGCGGCAGCAGCGTCAGGAGCTCCGGGTTGGGCTTCAGGCGCTGCATCTCGGGATCAGTGAAAATTTCTCCCCAGTCGACCATGGGGTCCTCGGTATTCGGTATTCTGATTAGGGTTCTGGGGGGAGGACCAGGGACTTTTTTTGTAAGGGGTCCCTGCCTTCCCCCCAAGCCCCCCTCCCAACCCGCAAATGTTTAAGAGGATAATCCAGGCTGGTAGCCTGGATTATCCCCCCTTTTATCTTCTCATTATGTATCTGGTCATATGTCCCACGTCAACTTACATAAATCTTCAAATCGTTCATTTCCTGCGAACCCTCCAAATTCCTTTACCCCCTTCAGGTTTTTCTGATTATAATCAGGCGGTGTTGATAGGCTAATTCTGCCATTAAATTCACCCGAGAGGTGCAGTATGATTCCCCGCTATAGTCGTGAGGTCATGGCCCGCATCTGGACGGAGGAGCACAAGTTCGCCACCTGGCTTAAGGTGGAGTTGGCGGCCTTGGAGGCCCTGGCGGAACATGGCCTCATCCCGGCGGAGGTGCCTCAGCGGGCGTACCGCCAGGCTGCCTGCGATGTGCAACGCATTCTCGAGCTGGAGAGTAAAACCCACCACGATGTGGCCGCGTTCGTGGACCAGGTGGCCTCGTGTCTGGGGGAAGACGGCCGCTATTTCCATTTCGGCCTCACCTCCTCGGACGTGCTGGACACGGCTTTGGGCCTGCGTCTTAGCGAAGCCGCGGACCTGCTCCTCACCGACCTGGACGAGTTGCTGGCGGTCCTCAAGGAAAAAGCCTATGCCCACAAAGACCTGGTGATGGTGGGGCGCACCCACGGGGTGCATGCCGAACCCATCACCCTGGGGCTGAAGTTTGCCCTGTGGTATGCCGATTTTAAAAGGCATCGGGCCCGCCTGGTCCAGGCCCGTGAGACTATCAGCGTAGGCAAGCTCTCGGGCGCGGTGGGGACCTTCGCCCACCTGCCGCCGGAAGTTGAGGCCGGGGTGTGCGCCCGGTTGGGCCTTACCCCAGCTCCCATCTCCACCCAGATTATTCAACGGGACCGCCATGCCGAATATTTTCTCACCCTGGCCTTGATCGGCGCCGGAGTGGAGAAGGTGGCCCTGGAAATCCGCCACCTGCAGCGCACCGAGGTGCGGGAAGCGGAAGAGCTCTTTGCCGCCGGGCAAAAAGGCTCCTCGGCCATGCCCCACAAACGCAACCCGGTCCTCTCTGAAAACCTCTCTGGCCTGGCCCGGCTGCTTCGGGCCAACGCCCTGGCGGCCCTGGAAAATGTGGCCCTGTGGCATGAACGGGACATCAGCCACTCTTCGGTGGAACGGGTCATCGCCCCGGACAGCACCATCCTGCTGGACTTTATGCTGGCCCGCTTGACCCGGCTGCTGAAAAATCTCCAGGTTTATCCGGAGCAGATGACCGCCAACCTGCACCTCACCCGGGGCCTAATCTTTTCCCAGAGTTTGCTGCTGGCTCTGATCGGCAAGGGCCTCAGCCGGGATGCGGCCTACCGACTGGTCCAAGCCCCGGCCATGCGGGTCTGGCAGGAGGGAGGGGAGTTCGCCCAGAGGGTGGGAGAAGATGCGGAAATCGGGCGTCACCTGACGCCCCAGGAATTGGCGGCCATTTTCGACCTGGGCCGCTACCTGCGCTATACCGACACCATCTTTAATCGCGCCTTTGCGTCTTAACCCGATGGTTTCTCACGCAAAGACGCAGAGCTGCAAAGTCGCAAAAGCAATGACAGAGAATGAGATCGCCCGGCTGATTGTGGATTCTGCCTATAAGGTCCATACCTCTTCAGGACCAGGCTTGCTGGAGTCGGTTTATGAGGCGGTTTTGTGCTATGAGTTGCGGAAGCGGGGATTGACGGTGGCCAGACAGGTAACAGTCCCCTTGATTTCCGAAGGTCTCCAACTGGAACAAGCTTTTTTGGAGATCTGGTTGTAGAGGATATGGTTATGGTGGAATTGAAGTCGGTGGAGAAGGTCGCACCGGTACATAAAAAGCAGCTTTTGACCTACCTCCGGCTAGCCGACAAGAAATTGGGCTTGCTGATCAATTTTGGGAGGAGTTGATCAAGAATGGGATCAGCCGGGTCGTAAACGGGTTAAAGGAATAGATCACGCCAAGTCGCAAAGACTCAAACCTTCAAAATTTTACTTGCGTCTTTGCGTCTTCGCGCCTTGGCGTGAGACCCCTATGCCAGGCTGAGTTTCACCTGATCTTCCCGGGGCAGCACCCGGTCCAGGCGCACCAGGATGGTGTCCCCCGGGGCCAGGCGCAGGCTGGCGGGAGCCGGCAGAAAGACCTCCAGCAGGAGGTGGGGGAATATCAGACGATAGCGGTTGGGATGGGCCTCCAGGACCAGGGCCTCCAGCTTTTGCCCCAGACGTAAGGCCAGGTATTTAAGGAGCCAGTAACGCAGCCGTCGGGCCTTAAGCAGGCCCCCCCGCCTCATGGCCGGCTCAATCAAGATTAGTATCTTCTCCAGGTCCTGACGGCCATAAGGCAGCGGCGTGTCGCTCACCGCGGCCAGGATCTGCCTATGGATCACCAGGTCCAGGTACCGACGGATGGGTGAGGAGGCAAAGGTGTAATGGGGCAGCCCCAGGCCCCAATGGGGCTGAGGCGAAAGGTCCATCACCACCCGGCTCAGACGGCGGCGATCCTGCCATAATTCCAGAAGACTTTTGGGTCCCTCCCTTTTGATGGCTTCCCGGGGCTCCGGTTGGGAGCGGTATATGGCCGGGATGCCCTGCTCTGCCAGAAACCGGGCCGCCAGAGAGTTGGCCAGGACCATGGCCTCACCTACCAATTGGTGGCTTGAGGTCTTCTGGTCCTCCACCGTGACCTGGAGGTCGCCTTGATTATTGAAGCTGACCCAGACTTCCGGTAACTGCAGCTCATAGCCCCCCTGGGCCAAACGGCGTTCTTTGAGGGTTTGGGCTAACTTAGAAAGGGCCGCCAGCTTCCGGTCCCCACTTAGAAGCTGGTCCACCTCGTGGTAGGTCAGGCGCTGCCGCACCTTAATCCGGCTGGGGCAGATGACCCACTCTTTGAGCTGCGTTTCCGGACTCAAGGTCACCAGAAAGCTCAAAGCCAGGCGTTCCTCATGGGCCAGAAGGCTTAAAATATCTTCCGAGATTTCCTCCGGCAGCATGGGCAGGCGCCGATCCGGCAAATAGATGGAGGTGCCCCGTTCCTGGGCCTCCAGGTCCAAAGGGGTGAAGGGCTGCACCAGGGCCGAGACATCCGCGATGTGGATCCCTAAGCGCCACCCTTCCGGCACTTCCTCCAGGCTAAGGGCGTCGTCGAAATCCCGGGTGCGCTCGCCGTCGATGGTCAGGCAGTCCAGGTGGGTCAGGTCCTGCCTGCGAGCCTCATGGGGATCCGGGGGAGGGGTGTGCCTGAGATGCGCCGCCAAGCTTAAGGCCTGAGGGGAGAACTCCCGGGGCACCTCCAGGCGATGAAGGTCCAGGTCTTCATCTTCCTGAAAGACCTTGAGCCTCACCAGCAGACGGAACGGGGCATCCGGGGCGGTGAGCCGGGCTTTCTCCAGATAGGCCTTGCCCTGGGCGTAATCCGGCGCTTCCGCCCCCCATACCGCCATCTGGCGCAAAATCTCTACGCAACGGGGGCCACCTGGAGGAGCCTGGGCCTCTTTCCCCTCCCACACCGCCTGCAGCCACGCAGCCCCCTCCTCCAGCTCCCGGCGGCGCTCCTGTTCACGCTGATGTTGCTCTTTCAGTTGAGCCACGACCTCCGGGGAATTGGGGGCCCACAGACCTTCCTTATATTTGAAGAGAAACTGGTCCTCCCGCAGGAGCCGTCCCAAGGCCGCCACCTGATCTGCCGAAGCCCGGCCAAACCACAGGTCAGCCATCTCTTCTACCGCCAGGGCCTGGTCTTCTTGGGCCAGGAGTTCCCACAGTTCTGTAAGCACGATGGCAGCCTTCAGCTCTTCCCGCTTCCTGGCCGTCTCTTCCAGATGAGCCCGCAGTTGCTGACGGGAAAGGGCAGAGGTTAAAGGACTGGGGCAGCAGTGCAGGATGCGCTTGGGGGCCAGGGTCAGCTCCCGGCTGGTCTGGGTAAAGACATGGAGACGCTCCCCTTTAAGCTCCAAAATGACGCCGCACAGGAGGCGTTTCTCTTCGAAGAATTCTACAATGTAACCGGGTTCCATGGCGTGGGGCAGAAGTTACCAAAATCCCCGGAAATGTCAAGGAAGGGAGAGATTGGCGGGAAGGCCGTGGAGGTAGAGCAGGCACCCTCGCCGGCTCTACATTCCCATGGCTTTTCGATGTATGTGATTTCCCAGAGCCGATTTTTCGGAGCTCTTTATTTGTGGTCTGGTCCTCCCCCCCTAAAAAATTTATTTGATTATGTCCTTATTTACGCAAGAATAATGGTGGGGATGGGCCAAAGGGCACAGGCCCCGGCCTTCCCCCCAAAATCTGAATCGCCCGGCAGTGGACATGCGTCTGGCTATCATCGCTGACATTCACAGTAATCTGGAGGCGCTGGAAAGCGTCCTGGCCCAGATCCGCCGGGAGGGGGCGGAGGCCGTCTTGAACCTGGGAGACCTGGTGGGCTATAACGCCAGCCCCCTTGAGTGTCTGGGACTGCTAAAGGGTGAGGAGGTTTGGAATCTGGCGGGAAATCACGATCTGGCTCTCCTTGAGCCCGAGCGGGCCGCCTCCTTCAATATCATCGCCCACCAGGCCTTGATGTGGGCCATTCAACAGATGCAACCGGAGCACCTGGAGTTCTTGCGGACCTTGCCCTTGACCCGGGAGGTGGCCGGAGGGTTTTTGGCCTGCCACGGCACCCCCACCAGCACGGATACTTACATTGCCTACCACTTCCAGGGGAAAAGGGTCTTCTCCCATCTGCTCAGCCGCTCCCATCTGAGGATCTGTTTTTTCGGCCATACTCACCGCCGGGCCCTGTGGTATCGGGATATCCGGGGCAAGGTGGCGCTGCTGGAGATTTCCCAGCCCCAGATAACCCTGGAGCCGGAAGGCCACTATCTCATCAACCCCGGCAGCGTGGGCCAACCCCGGGACGGTAACCCCCAGGCAGCCTACGCCATCTTCGACGATGAGGAATCTACCATTCACTTTAAGTCCGCACCTTATGATATCGCCGCGGCCCAACGCCGCATCCTGGCCGCCGGACTGCCACCCTTCCTGGCAGAACGCCTGGCCCTGGGGAAATGAGATGATGGAAATGATGGAAATGTGAGTTGGGGGGAGGGGACAGGGGTCAGTGGCACAGGCTTCCAGCCTGTGTAAACCCCTGGCCCCCTCCCCCAATAATCCTTCCAAAGAGAGGGAAAAGATGGCGCCTTATTACAAAGAAGGGGTGCTCAAAGACGGCACCCGGGTGATTCTGCGGCCCCTGGTGAAGGAGGATCGGGATAAGCTACTGGATTTTTTCCGGCGGCTGGATGAGAAGGACCTGGTTTTCCTACGCAGCGATGTGCGGGATCCGGCGGTGATCGATCACTGGGTCAACCATATCGATCCTCAGAGAGTCTTCCCCCTCATCGCCGAAGCCGAAGGAAGGATCGTGGGGGACGCCACCCTACACATGCGCAAGATGGGCTGGAAACGCCATCTGGGCAATGTGCGGGTGGTGGTGGCCAAAGACTACCAGAACCGCGGTCTGGCCACCCTGCTCATCAATGAACTGGTGGAACTGGCGGGAGAGTTGGGCCTGGAAAAACTGGTGGCGGAAATTCATCTCCAGGCCACCGCCGCCCTCACCGTCTTTAAACATGCCGGGTTTTCCACCAAGGCGGTGTTTGAAGACCTGGTCAAGGACTACACCGGCCGCAGCAGCGACCTGGTGGTCATGGTCTGCGATATCCAGGGCCGCGACCGCCGCGGTTAGGGGGGAGGAAAGAGATTTTTGAGGGGAGGGACGGGGGCAAGGGTCTGCGACCCCTGGCCCTCTTCCCCACAACAAACTCCCAAAATCACCATTCATAAAACTCCAAAAAGCGGTTCAGGACTTCGGCTCCGTCGGGGTGGAGCAGGGCCATATTTTCCAGGCGCACTCCGCCCCAGCCGGTGAGGTAGATGCCCGGTTCCACGGTGACCACGCTATCGGCCTTTAGAATGGTGCTCCGTTCTTTAAAAGGGCTTAAGCTGGGGGCTTCGTGCACTGCCAGCCCCACCCCGTGGCCCAGGGAGTGGCCGAAGGCTTCGCCATAGCCCGCCGCGGCGATAACCTGTCGGGCCAGGGCGTCCGCGGCCAGGCTGTCCATTCCCGCCTTTAATCCTTTTTCTGCCTCTTTTTGAGCCTGGCGCACCAGGCGGTAGATTTTCCGAAACTGGTCGTCAGGCGGGCCCAGGATATAAGTGCGGGTGATGTCGGCGCAGTAACCGTCAAGCCTGGCCCCCATATCGATAATGATAGGCTCTCCGGGCTTAAGGGGGTAATCCCCGGGCTGGTGGTGGGGCATGGCGCTGTTGGGCCCCACGGCCACAATGGGAGGAAAGGCCAGCCCCTGGGCGCCGGCCTCCCGCAACCGCTTTTCGATCTCCCAGGCCACCTGCCGCTCCGTCTGACCTGGGGTCAGCTCCCTGGCGATACCCTGTAAAACGGCCTCGCTCAGCTCCAAAGCTCGCCGGATGGCGGCCAGTTCGGCTGCCGTTTTCACCTCCCTTAAGCCTTCCGCCAGTCCTTCCAGAGGTTGCCAGTCCACCTTAAGGCCAGCCTCCGCCACCGCTTGGCTGAGGCGCTGATATTGCCGATAGGTCAGATAAGCCGCCTCAAACCCCAGGCGTCGCACCGGTTGATTTCGCAAGAGGTCCACCAGGGTGGCGCTGGGGCCCTCTTTGTAAACCACCACCTCAAAGTCCGTCACCTCCTGGGCGGCCCATAGCTGATAACGGAAATCGGTGAGGAGCCAGGCGCGCTCCTGGGTGACGAAAAGCACCCCGGCGTCCGAGTCCCCGGCGGTAAAGCCGCTCAAGTAACGGCGGTTCTCCGGGCCGGCCAGCAAAAGGGCCTCCGCCTCTTGGGAGGCCAAGCCCTCCCGGATTGCCGCCAGTCGCAGTTTTGTGGGTGAAGGCTCCATGGACGGAATTCTGGGGGAATTTCCCTGGGAAATCAAGGGAAAAGGGAACTTCCTGTTTCTTAAGAAGTGGCCAGGGGCGCCAGTCGGAGGTAAGCCTTGAGTAGCTTCTGGTCGGCCAAAAGCCTTGGTCTCTGTCACTACCTGAAGGTGGAATTTTAACCCGCGGACAAGTACTTACGGCCCCGCCAGCGATTCTTGGTTGACAAGGAGAGGATTGCGACGTAATTTTAATAGTTAAACATTAAGCTGGGCAGATGGGTGTGGTTTAAGCCTGCAGACGGCAAGCGCCTTAAGGACATCTTAACGCCCGGCCCTCCGGAATCCTTAACTTGCTGAAACTGGTAGCCTTCGATTGCGACGGGGTGTTGTTCGACTCCCGCCAGGCCAATACAGCCTTCTATAACGCCATTCTGGGTCATTTTGGCTACTCGCCTTTAACCCCCGAAGACTTTGATTATGTCCACAGCCATACCGTGGGGGAGTCTTTGGAGCATATCTTCCCGAATCATCCTGATTTGGAGGAGGTCCTCAAGTTTGCCCGGAGCTTTGATTACCGCCCTTTTATCCCCATGATGGTGGAAGAGCCATATCTGCGGGAATTCCTGGAATTTTTACGCCCCGCTTGCCATACGGCCCTGGCCACCAACCGTACCACTACCACCTGGGCGGTATTGCGCCATCACGGCCTGCAAGAGCACTTCGACCTGGTGGTTTCGGCCCAGGATGTGACCCGGCCCAAGCCGCATCCGGAAGCCTTCCGCCGCATTTTGGCGCACTTTGGCCTTGAGCCGCAGCAGGCTATTTATATCGGCGACTCCCGGGTAGATGAGGAGTTTGCCGCCCGGGCCGGGGTACCTCTGGTGGCCTACCGCAACCCCGAGTTAGACGCGGCCTATTATCTGGACTCTTTCGCGGAGGCCCCGGCCTTGGTCATGGACCTGATTTCCGGGAAGAACCTCTTAAGGGTGCGCCCTAAGACCTGAGAGGTCAGATCCATAACATTGCCGACCGTTTAAAAGGAGCAAGTGATGCAAAAGTACCAGTGTAAAATTTGCGGTTATATCTATGACCCGGCCCAGGGAGACCCAGACGGGAATATCCCCCCCAACACCCCTTTTGAGAAGTTGCCCGAGGATTGGGTCTGTCCTGTCTGCGGGGCCTCAAAAGACCAATTTGCCCCGGTAGCTTAATGCAGCCCTTCCTTGACCCCGGGAGCACCTGGGACCAGAGACATTCTTAAGGCAGGCAATTCAAAACCATGACATTTCTGAAACGCAAATCTGAAGTCAAAGAGCGCCTCAGTGGCGGCCAGCCGAAATCGTTATGGCGAGATTACGGCGAGGCCCTGTTTATCGCCCTGATCCTGGCCCTGGTGATCCGGGCCTTTTTGGTGCAGGCCTTTTCCATCCCGTCCGGTTCCATGCAGCCCACCTTGCTTATCGGGGACTATCTTTTGGTGAACAAGTTCAGTTATGGCATCCGCAGCCCTTTCACCAACAAGGTTTGGATTCCCATAAGCACACCGCAACGGGGGGACATCGCGGTCTTCATCTTCCCCCAGGATCCGAGCAAGGATTACATCAAGCGGGTGGTCGGGTTACCCGGGGATAAGGTGCAGATCATCAATAAAAAGGTTTATGTCAACGGCCGCCTGTTGGAGACGCCCCAGGCCGTTTATGCCGACTCATTGGTCATCCCGCCCCCCAGCAGCCCCACCGAATCCCCCCGGGACAATTTCGGGCCGGTGGTGGTGCCCAAGGATGCTTATTTTTTCATGGGGGATAATCGGGATCAGAGCTATGACAGCCGCTTCTGGGGCTTCGTCTCCATGGATGCCCTTAAGGGTAAGGCTGTCATCATCTATTTCTCCTGGGAGGGACCTCAAGGGAAGCCCCTCTACCAGGCCTTCCTGGGAGGGCTGAAAAACCTCCTCTTTCATTTCTCCTGGAATCAGGAGAGCTTCCGGCTGCGCTGGGACCGCATCGGCACACTTATTAAGTAGGGGGTATTGTGGGGGGGGGGGGGGGGGGGGGGGGGGGGGGGGGGGGGGGGGGGGGGGGGGGGGGGGGGGGGGGGGGGGGGGGGGGGGGGGGGGGGGGGG